>NZ_CAWQOY010000098.1:0-75181 GCF_963896525.1 Nodularia sp. LEGE 04288 | reverse complement strand
GTTACCCTCTTATCCCCCCTGCTCCCTGCTCCCCTGCCTCTTCTCCCCACTCCCCACTCTAAATGATCCCCAGGACACCAATCCAGGATAGGATAGACGTTGATTTACGTATTATTCACTGAACACTTATGAAGCGCTATTGGTCGCGTCTACTTGCCTTGGTCTTGGTTGTAACCCTTGGCCTCATGGGCTGTTCTGGTAGTCCAGACAGTTTGACAGGCGATTATCGTCAAGATACCTTGGCTGTAGTCAATATTATGAAAGAAGCTCTGGATCTAACAGCAGATTCACCCGACAGAGGAGCAATTCAAGCCGAAGCACGTCAAAAAATCAACGATTTTTCAGCTCGCTACCAACGAGTTAAGTCTGTTTCCGGTCTGAGTTCCTTTACAACCATGCGAACAGCTCTCAACTCCCTAGCTGGACACTACAGTTCTTACCCAAATCGTCCCTTACCCGAAAAGCTCAAAAATCGCCTAGAGCAAGAGTTACAACGGGTAGAAACCGCGCTGAGGCGTGGGGCTTAAATATTGGCTATTCGATTGTTAAGAGTCAAAAGTCTAGAGTCTTCAGTTTTTACTCTCGACCGTTGACTCTTGACTCCTTTCTCAACTTTAGCTAGTACATGGCGTAAATAAACAGACCATTCAAAATCCATGAAAAGCCCATTTTATAAGCTTTTTGACTTTTGACTTTTGACTTCACGGCGGTACTAGTCTGTCTTTTGAATTTCCGCGTTTTGCAATTAATTGAACTACTATAATTCCCCACTCCCTTCTACAGGTACAACGCCAGTCGCTACAAATTTGGGAAAGTTCGCAACTGGCTGGTTCCTTGATCACGTTTCAACCCACTCCCCATCAAATAAATAGCCATAAATAGGAAATATTCGGCAAGATATTCTGGATTCTATGGGACTTAAATCACCAAAAAAGTAGAATATGAATTACCCCAAAAATAGCCCAAGTGTGCTTTTTGTTCAGTTGACCTGCAAAATTTCTCCAAACATATGGCAACAGAAACAGAATTTTGGCAGTCTTGAACAGGTAAGCTGCAAAACTTTTAATACCTGTAGCTAGAAATTATTTGCATTAGGATTGATTACTGATTTGTGCTTCTACTTTTAGGTATGTCTAACTGTCCTTTGAATCTTGTGAGAACAATTTTATTTTGGCGTTGTCTGTTCGCTACCGTTTTCACCAGTAGTTTGTTGATTTCCCACTTTGGTATCCAACCAGCACAGGCGCAAGTAACGGAGTATTGCCAATTATCCACAGCCGCAGAAAAAGCCAAAGAAGACTTACGTTTGTCAGCCCTCCAAGGCAATCAAGATGCCCAGAATCGCTACGAACAACTGCTGAAACAACACGCACAGGATTTGCAAAATTGCCGCAATCGGACTTGGCCACAAACCCAAGCCATCTGGTTACGTTTATATCCCTGTGACATTCAGCGAGGATCGATTGACCTGGTTATGGATCGGATTGTCAACCGGGGCTATAACCAAATTTATGTAGAAGTTTTTTCGGATGGGCAAGTATTATTACCAGCAGCAAGTAATCCCACAGTGTGGCCATCTGTAGTTCGCACCGCAGGAGCCGAAAACATCGATTTGCTGTCTGTGGCTATTGAAAAAGGGCGGCAACGGGGTTTAAAAGTTTACGCTTGGGTGTTTACCAACAATTTCGGCTATACTTACGCTCAACGTCCAGATCGGGCAGAGGCGATCGCACGCAATGGCAAGGGTCAAATAAGTTTAGCTCTTCCTGAGAATAGTTCTCAGCTATACATTGATCCTTATAATTTACAAGCGAAACGCGACTACTATCAAATGATACAAGAAGTAGTCCGCCGCCGCCCCGATGGAATCCTCTTTGACTATGTACGCTATCCGCGACAAGCCGGAAGTAATTCTATTGCTACGAAGGTTTCTGATTTATGGGTATTTAGTCCAGCCACTCAACAAGCTTTATTTAACCGCGCCCAGAATAACAAAGGAAGAGAACTAATTCGGCGTTTTTTGGGTAAGGGATACGTCACAGCCGGGGATATCAACGCCATCGATCAGCTTCACCCTCAAGAAAGCGAACCCATGTGGCAAGGTCGGATTCCGCAGCCAGAGCAAAAATCAATCCTCTCTGCAACTGAGAGACAACCACTGTTGCAAGTACAATTGTGGCAACTAGCAGTTGCTCACGCTATGCAAGGGATTTTAGATTTTGTGGCCTTAGCTGCTTACCCAGCCCAGCAACAAGGAATACCCTCCGGGGCGGTGTTTTTTCCTGATGGTAATCAAGCTATCGGAAGGGGCTATGATTCCCGCTTGCAACCTTGGGATAGGTTCCCTAATTCTTTAGAATGGCATCCCATGTCTTATTCGACTTGTGGTAATGCCAGCTGCATTGTACAGGAAGTACAACGAGTTTTGAAAGCTGCACAACCAGGAACAAAAGTTATTCCAGCTTTAGCCGGAAGTTGGGGAAAATCGGTGAGTAATCGTCCATCACTAGAAGCGCAAATGCAAGCACTGCGCCAAGCTACCCCCCAAATCACGGGAGTCAGCCATTTTGCTTATTCTTGGCAATTCCCAGAACATGATAGCGATCGCAAATTCTGCCGAGTTCGCTTAAAGTAGAGAAACAAGAGGCGTAGGGGAAGATTTTGCCTTCCTCTTATCCTTGATTAGAACTGGTTGCTGAAATTTGTTCCAACCAAGCAGTTAAATCTTCTACCGAGGAAAAATCCAGCAGCGCCACAGATAAATCTTCCAACTGAGTCAGCGATAACTGCTGAACCTGTGCTTCTAACTCAGGAGTCAGCGTACCAACTCGCCTTGGAAGTTGGCGCATAACTAAAGATAGTGTTGCTTTCTCCATTCCTTCTTCCATCCAACTTGTAACTATTTGCATAACTTCCTCCTGTTGTCTTGGTTCTATGGTAGCAATATCGTCTTCTAACAGTTTTTGCTCTTGGGGACTGAGGCGCAAATAGGTATCAATAAAACCAGAAATTAACCGCATTCTAGCTGGGTCTAATTTTAACGTCGCCAACAGACGCAAACATTCAAACTTGACTTGACGGCGTTCTGCTGGTGCAATGTTCATTTTTGCCATTAATGCAGTAGCCACGGGATTTTGTTGACGCAGAAAATCTCGCCAGTTCAGTTGATTTAGCTGAATCACATCATAGTTGAATTGTAAAATAACTTTGTGAGGAAATGCGATTTCATGTACATTTGTTTCCGGCGTTTTCGGAGAATCGTAAGATAATAAAACTACCGGATACACAGGTATATCGAATTTTTCATACAACCGGGAGAAGTAGCGAAACATTCGCTTATCAAAACTTGGTTGCTTAGAAGATTGGTTTTCGACGTGAATCAAAAAGCAAGAATCTTGACCCAAAAATTTAACTTTAACAATTAAATCGGCTTCGTATCTTTCTCCAGCCGTGACATCAGTGAAAACTTCCTTATCTAAGAATTCTATAGAATCTTGTTCCAGATAAGTTAGCACTTCCGGTAAGAACAATTCTAGAAACTCTACAAAAAAAGTAGTCAGAAGTTCCTTAAATAAACGATCATGATCAATCATTAGATTATCTAAATTAAGACTTACGCAAAAAACCTCTCAAATTCTGAATATGAAATGCCAAAATTACACCTCTTAAACTCTTCCTCTCTGTGCCACCCTGCGGGAAAGCTTTCAGCTAACTGCGCCTCTGCGTGATACAAATTCATATTGTCAATAAACAACGCCAATTATTTAGTCTCCATCCAATTATCACCGGCGCGGACATCTACCAGTAACGGGACACTCAAAGATACAGCATTTTCCATGACTGACTTAATTTGTGGTTGCAATTCTTCCCACTTCTGCGGAGGAACTTCAAACACCAATTCATCGTGAACTTGTAATAACAATCGTGCTTCATATTTCGGCAAAACTTCGTGCAGCCTAATCATGGCAATCTTGATAATATCAGCACTCGAACCTTGAATTGGGGCATTAGCCGCAGAACGTAGTAAACCCGCATCGTAAGCACCCAAATTTTTCAATTTACTCAAGTCAATGTCTTCTGGGTTGCTGTCTTTTAATTTGCGTAAACTATTATTGGTAAACTCAACATAACGCCGACGACCGAGAATAGTTTCCACATAACCTTGAGATATCGCTTGTTTTTTTACCCCTTCCAAATATGCAAAAATTTGCGGGTAACGTTCATTAAACCGCTTAATAAACTCGTTAGCAATAGTTTTATCTATCCCCGTGGAACGGGAAAATCTCAGCGAACCCATCCCATAAATCACACCAAAATTGATGGTTTTAGCTATGCGGCGTTCATCTGATGTAATATCTGATTTTTCAAACACTAAACGGGCGGTGACAGTGTGAATATCTTCATTTTGCTGATATGCTTGCAATAATATCGGCTCTTGACTTAAATGAGCCAATATTCGCAACTCTATTTGTGAGTAATCAGCCGCCGCCATTAAGTATCCTGGTTCTGGCAAAAATGCCTTGCGAATTTGGCGACTAAAGGCTGTGCGAATGGGGATATTTTGTAAGTTGGGATTAGACGAAGATAACCGACCTGTGGCTGTTACTGTTTGATTAAAATTAGTATGAACTCGTTGAGTATCTGGACGGACTAATGCTGGTAAAGCATCTACATAAGTAGACTTTAATTTAGATAAAGTGCGGTACTCAATAATCGCATCCACAAACCCAGTTTGATCAACTTCTTGGAGTTTTTCTAATGTCGCCGCATCTGTAGAATAACCAGTTTGAATTTTTCGGGAATATTTGGTACTTAATCCTAGCTTTTCAAATAATATCAGGCTCAATTGTTTAGGAGAACCCAAGTTAAATGTTTCCCCTGCTATTGCAATTGCTGTTTCCTGCAACTTGGCTAAATCTATCTCTAACTGCTGCGATAGTTCGTGCAGATAAGCTGAATTAATGCAAACACCTGTATATTCCATCTCCGCTAAAACTTTTTCTAGCGGTTGTTCTACTTCTACTAATAATTTGTGCAAAGCGGGAAACTTTTCTAGTTCCTCTCGGAATTTTGGCACAAGTTGAAATGTGGCGTAGACTTGCAAACAGCAATAATCTGCTACAGATGCAATACTAATATCAGCAATGGTTTGACCTTTGGGAACTAAATCTTGATAATTTTTGAGAATTAATCCTAAATAACGCAGTGAGATATCATTCAGGTTGTGGGGAGTATCTGGATTGAGAACATAACTGGCTAACATGGGATCGAAAACAACTCCCGCCAGCTTAATTCCTTGACAGCGAAAAACTAAGCGGTCAAATTTGCTATTTTGGAAAGTCTTGGGATAATCAGCACTTGTAAGAATTGAACTAAGTTCTGCAAATACCACATCTTGACTCAAATTTTTTCCAGTTTTATGAGCCAAAGGAATATAAGCTGATTCATCTGGTTTTGTTCCCCAACAGCAGCCAATTCCCACTAAAGTAGCATCCCGTGGTTCTAAATCAGTGGTTTCTGTATCCCAAGCTACGGGGATGGCTGGGTTAGTGAATGTTTGCAGCAGTTTCACTAATTCGCTGAGTTTTTCTGGGGTGTTAATAATCTGTGGTTGAATTGGTGAAGCGGTTTGCTGTATTACGGCTGCTGTTTCATCAGCACTAAAAAACGATATATCATCATCTTCATAATTGCTGGAGTCTACTGTGGTTGTAACTGCTGAGATTTCCGCAATTTCTCCCCCAAAACGTTGCTGAAGTTCGTCTATTTTTCCCAAGAAATGATTGAATTCTAACTTTTCTAAAATAGGTGTGAGAAGGCTGGTATCAAATCCTGTGAATTTGCAGTTTTCTAAATCAATTTCTAGGGGAACGTCTAAAACAATTTTGGCTAAGTATTGCGATTTTTGAGCGTCTTCTCTACCCGTAGCTAATTTTTTCTGAGTTGCGCCTTTAATTTCATCTAACGCTGCATAAATCTGCTCCAGAGAACCGTAGGTACTAAGTAGCTGTACGGCGGTTTTTTCGCCAATTCCTCTGACACCAGGAATGTTATCTGATTTATCCCCGCAGAGGGCTTTATAATCAACAATTTGCGTAGGTAATACACCTAATTTGGCTTTAACTTCTTCTGTACTAAATTCAGTGATGCTGTTTGTAGAGCGTTTGAGAGCATCTGGACTAAAATTTAAAACGGTGATTTCTTGCTCAGGATTAATTAGTTGAAATAAATCTTTATCGCCTGTCAAAATCTTGACTTTATACCCTGCGGCAGTGGCTTTTTGTGATAAGGTTCCTAAGACATCATCTGCTTCAAAACCAGGAGCGGTGAAAATGGGTAAGTTAAAGCCTGAGAGCAATTCTTGGAGATTTTTTAAATCAGGAACAAAGTCTTCTGGTGTTCCAGGACGATCAGCTTTATAAGTATCGTCAGCTTCGTGGCGAAAAGTTGGTAAACCCAAATCAAAAGCGATCGCCATTGCTTGGGGCTGTTGTGTCGCCATGACTTCTAACAGACATTTGAGAAAGCCAAAACATATACTCGTCGGAATCCCCGCTTTAGTCCGCAATCCGCCGTCTCTTCCTTTGGCGAAAGCGAAATAAGAACGATAGGCCAGGGAGTGTCCATCTACAAGGATGAAGGTGGGACGTGTGGCGGTGACAGGATGGGAAGTTTGAGACATAACCATATTTTAGCCTAAGTGTTGCCTACTACCCCCTAGAGACTGCTAACCTCATACTGGGAAGTTCAAAACTAGGGAATTTATGCACAAAGCATCTGCCTCTGACTTGATATTGACTGGTAATTATGCTGCGGCTGCACAAAATATTAAATTACTGGTTTTAGATATAGATGGGACGATTTCTGGAGAGTCTAACACTGTCAGCGCACCTGTCAAGCAGGCGATCGCCGCAGTACAAGCCAAAGGAATCCAGGTGGCGATCGCAACTGGCCGGATGTATTGTTCAGCTTTACGCTTCCACCAAGAAATTAACTCTCTGCTGCCATTATCAGCTTATCAAGGAGCTTGGATTCAAGACCCAGCTAATCAGGAAATTCATCGCCATTGGGCTGTGTCCAAAGACATGGCGCACCAGCTACTAGACTATTTTGAACAGCCGCATCTGCGATCGCTTTTATCTGTCCACTTCTATATCAATGATCAGCTTTACGTGCGAGATTTGAGCCAAGAAACTCAAATTTATGCCCAACGTTCTGGGATTACCCCGATTCCCGTGGGCGATTTGCGCCAAGTTCTCACCAATGAACCCACCAAAATATTAGCTTTGTGCGACGATGCAGAACTGATCAACGAGCTATTGGGGAACTTGCGCCGCCAATACACACCTGCTGAACTTTATCTGACAACATCTGTTGCGACCTTTTTTGAAGCCACTAATCCCTTAGTGAATAAGGGAACTGCTGTGCGTTACATAGCTGAAGAACTGCTGGGCTTAGAAAGCAGCAATGTGATGACTATTGGTGATAACTTTAATGACTTTGAAATGCTGGAATATGCTGGCATCGGTGTAGCTATGGGTAATGCTCCAGCAGGTGTGCAAGCGATCGCGCAATGGGTAGCACCTAGTGTAGATCAAGATGGAGTTGCAACTGCTATTGATCAGTTTTTACTGTCGTCAGGGTAATCTTTATCTATACCTGAAAAACTAGATGAAATCAGAAAAGACACCGACGACTGGCCGTGTTTCGTCTCGGTGCCTTCGCTGGTTCGCTCCTCACACAACTGATAATATAGCCGAGGGGATGAAATCAGTCAATAGTTACGAGAAAAGTTTTGATTTTGTGCTTCTGAAATTCTACTTGCTTATAGTACATTCATACAGCACCACATTCCGCAAACATTCTTTGCATCATCAAACCCAGCCAAACTAAAATCTTGTTGGGTAATGCTTAGTCCCATCGAAACAGCAGCTTGTGAAGTTTTTTTTAGCGGCGGCAAAATTTACACAACTCTTCATAACTCCAGAGGAGCAAAAGCACCCAGTTTGTCTACCAGTAAACACCTCAACACAGACTGAGTAGCAATCACTAATCCCAGTCTGGCTTGGGCTAATTCTGGCGCAGAAATTTTTACCTTTCCCCAAATCCGGCACTGGCTCCAAAAAGCCTCAAAAGCTTGACTTAAATCCAGGGCTACTTTTTCCCAGTTCACCGCACCACTCAAATCAGGACAGTCTAAATTGTCTATTACTTGTACTAACTCGGCAATTAGACGACCCTCGGCTGGGTGACTGAGGCGGAGTTTTTGATCATCGTTCAGCCAAGGTATTTGCTGTGCTGATGCCAAATGAGCCAAAGCAGAGTTTTCGCTGATATCTGGCATTGGTTCTCTCAATTTAATCAATCCTTCTCGGTGAGCTAGCAGCAGCAATGAGTAGCAGCGTGCATGAGCATATTGAATAACAAATAAGCGAGATGGATTTGGCACGGTAATTTTTCTGGTTCCCGTTTCCCAGTCTTCTCCTATATTCCTCACGACGAGGCTTTGCAACCAAGTAGCTAAAAATGGATGAGTTAATTCCAAATAAATTGACCCTGGGGGAACAATTTGCACGCTAAAAAAGTCGCCACGGATTGCTGATAAGTGAGAGACAATACCACTGGCGATCTCCATTGTTGTTTGATTATGAGATTTTGCCAATTGCAGGGCTAGACCTGAGATATATAAAACTCGACTATTGTCTCTACCTTTGTATAGGGGAAATTTTCTACTTTCTATGCTTGTAAGTTTATCAGTAGAAGTATAAATATTGACAGCAAGCACTAAATAGCTGCTTAATAAAGCCTTAATTGCTATATACTTACACACTAGTAGCTTTTAATATAATAAACTGGTGTTCAAGAGGTTTCCCATACTTATTTGTATATTTTCGTCAGCTATCTTAAGATATAAATTTAGTCTTTATGAAGAAAAATGAGAGTAGCATAAAATTTGATGAATATTCGATGAATAGTAAGTAAATTTTACTACCATCATTGTACAGTAGGAAGTATAACAAAAGAGTAGAGTGCAAAATAACTGCTTTTCTACTCTTTGGATGGCTGGCGCTGTTAGGCGTTAAGCCGACTCCGCCAACACAAAGACACTCCTTGCACCTTTTTATTACGTCTTTGTCTTCAGCCGAACGCTCTTTGTTACCTATGCAATCTCCATCTTCTTTTTCTGAGGCATCACGGCCTTTTTTGACTTGGCAACGGATTCTTGACTGGGCTCAAGAACACTATCGCTGCCGCACCTTTAGCAAAGATGAACGCATTCCAGCCCGGCCTGGATTGCTGTATTTAGTCCAAAGAGGTGCCATCCGCATGGTAGGAACAGCACAAGTGAGTGCTACTGCCAGTCAGCTAACGTCTCGACGAATTAACAGAACTCCAGAAGAAGCATTCTTGGGTTTTGTCGGTGCGGGACAGCCGTTTGAAATTGTGGCTCAGTCACCATTCACGCTCCAAGCATACGCCCACGTTGACCAAACTGCTGTGCTGTGGATGTACTGGCACGACTTAGACAACTGGCCTCACTTCCGACGTGAAGTGATGGATGCCTTTAGGTATCAGCACCAACGTAAATTGCTGTGGCTGAGTGCCTTGGGACAACGGCGCACAATTGACCGACTCTTAGGATTTCTCACACTGTTGATTGAGGAATATGGAGAGCCCTCCATGAGCGAAACTGACCCAGATGTAATTCGTGGCTACGCTCTTCCCTTCCCCTTGACTCATGCCCAAATTGGTAGCGCTATCGGTTCAACTCGTGTGACGGTGACTCGCTTGATGGGCAAGTTGCGTCAACGCGGCTTAATTCTGACTCAAGGAGACAATCTTATTTGCTTGCCGGCAGATTCGATTAATCGAGTCAACTAAAACGCAGTTCAGAGCTGATGACAAGAAGCCACAGTAAGTTAGAGTCAGCAACACCTACTTACTGCTGGGTTTGACCAATCTGTTTGACCACCACAAACAGATTCTGCTTAATTGCGTAATCGGTTGACCGAGAATAACGGGATACAAGCCCCGTCATTTCGACAAGTAATACAGTGAGCCTGTCGAACTGCTCAGTGCAAGCCTTCTAGGACGGCTTTCTAGTCAAATCGGAATATAGTCGCCATAGGGCATTGGGAGACTTTAAACGGACGTGGAGGGATGGTAAGACTACCTTGGGAGCATCGACCCGATGAAGCGTCAAGGAATCCTCGGACTTGAGGACGAGGAGGTATGTCAATAAAAAATCTCAATGCTTAATTTGTTACGTTTACCAAAACATTGAAAAGGGAGAATAAATGTTTTTGGTAATTAACACAGTCTATTGCCCTTGCGTCCGCCCCAACGGCAAGGGCATATAGCATATTCAGGCAACATCTCTGGGGCAAAAGCGTATAAGGGTGCTATCAGGACTATCAGTAAATTGAGACCGGGCTTGGGTGGTTGTGGAAATCAACCCCACATTAGAGACCTTGCGGTTGACCACTCAAGTTGCCTGGAACACAATTAATTTTTGTTGAAGAAAAAGTTTTTGCCATTCCATTCCCAAAGTTGGAATAGTGGATTTTGGGTGATTATGGCACTGGTTCAAAGTCATAGTCAGTCCGCGCGCGGTTACCAGGAACTATTTGTACCAATTGAACAGGGCTAGTGCGATCGCCTGAAGGTAAAAATCGAATCGCACTAGAAGCACCCATAGTAGAAAAGTCAGAGGATGAAAGTGCTTGTTGTACGCCTGAACGCGTAGGATTTCGTTCTAATGCGGCAATCAGGGCGACAGTGGCATCATAAGCCATAGCAGTTCGCCAACTGACATCACCACCCCACAACTGCCGAGACTTTTGGGGAAAATCCGACTGGAGATCATCGCCTGAAATATGCCAGGGAACTGCTACTACCATCCCAGAGGCTTGCTCTCCACCAACTTCTAAAGTTTTGACAGTATAAACATCATCTCCTCCCAGTAGATTTAAGCGTTTCTGGTTCATTTGAACTACTTGCAAAGCTCTATCCAGAGTTTGAATATTAGTGGCGAACATCAGAACTTCTGCACCTTGTTGAGTAGCTTGTTCTAAACTTTTCGCAGCACTAAAATTGCCCTGTGACAAATCAAATTCTCTTAATACTTGGCCGCCTTCCAGCGCCAGAGATGAAACAAATTCAGTTTTCAAAGACTGACTGTAGTTACTCTGGGAATTAAAGAAAACTGCTGCCTGTGTTTTCTGTAAGTTTTTTACCATATAATTAGCCAAGCTTCTAGCAGCCATAAAGTCACTAGGAACTGTGCGGAAAACGTAGGGGCTAAAGTTAGTAATTTTGACAGAAGTGCTAGTAGGGGAAATGGCTACCAATTTACCGTCAGTATAAATCTTGCCTGCGGCTAAAGTTGTATCACTGGCATTAGGACCCACTACGCCTAAGACATCAGAATTTTTGACTAAGCTGGTAGCGATTTGTTTTGAGATTTCAGGATTGTCATCATCATTGCCTATTCCTACTTTTAAAGGCACTCCCTTAATTCCTCCAGAGGTATTAATGGCATTTTGGGCTTGGGCGATACCACGTAAAATTTCTAAAGAAGTGTTTGGATCAGTGCCTAATGGTACAGATGCCACAATGCTATAGCTTTTAGCAGAGCCAATCCGGGCATTATTCAGATATATCAGTGCCTGGGGATCATTACGCTGCTGTTTTAAGGATGTTTCTAAATTGGCGATCGCTTGGGCGTAATTTTGATCAGCGAAGGCTTGCACACCCTCTTTTTTAGCGGGAGTAACTTCACCCGGAGTTAAAGTTTTTTCTCCAAAACTAATGCGATCGGCAATGGATTGATTATCAGTTGTGGGTTTATTAGCAGACGGGTTTTGGGGAAATATTTGCTCTTTAAATAACCATAGACCACCACCGACTAATCCTAATGTAACTAGTAGGGACAAAATAAGTACAGTAGTTTCGTTTTTATGGGACATAGGATATTTCTAACTTGTTAAATATAGAGATTTTCTTATGAATGAAACAAAAAATTATCTGTGTAGCCTACGGCAAGCCGCTAACGCGTCTACATCTGTGTTTATCTGTGGTTGATTATTTCTTTCTACCTACCCAATTGTCAAGCGCTATATAATTAAAGTATCAAAGATATTAATTTATAAATTAGGCGAAATATAGCTGCAACTGAAATAGCGACTAAACCAGCAGCAACGGCTAGCACGGCTATTCCTGGAATGTTAATCCCAGCGCGCAAAAAGGGAATAAACAAAATAATCGCCAAGGTAATTCCTGGAATTATTAATAAATCAAACTTTTCAATCCACCGCCTAGTTTGGGCAAAAATCAGTATGCCTAAAATCACAGCAGAAGCGGTCAAAGAAATTATGGGTGATGGAGATAAACTAAAAAGTGCGATCGCTATTAATGCGCCCTCAAAGCCACTAAAGGCTGCGCCACCCAATAGTTCCCAAGTTGAAAAAGCTGGTTGAGATGGTACTCGCTGAAGTTTTGCTTTTGGTTGAGGTTGAGGTTGAGGTTGAGGTTGTGGCTGTGGCTGTGCTTGAGGCTGTGCTTGAGATGATGGTAAAACTGTTGGGGGGATTAATTGGTGAGCCAGGGCTGTAAGAACGTCATCAGCAGATTGAAAGCGTTGATTAGCCGCAGCCAGCAGCATTTTGTCTAAAACATCAGCCAGGTGAGAACTGACAGTTACTTGCGATCGCCATTTCCACAGATTAGTATAGGCATCAAACAGTTGAGTTGCTTCCTGTCCTGTCAGCAAGTTAAGACTAGTTACAGCCAAAGCGTATAAGTCTGTAGATGGAAAGACTTGATTCCCAGACATTTGCTCAGGCGGAGCAAACCCCATCGAATAAATTCCGGTAGAAGTTCCATTTCCAGTTAATTTAGCATTTGTGACTTGTTTAACTGCACCAAAATCCAGCAGAAAGAGTTTGCCATCACGACGACGCATGATGTTAGAAGGTTTAATATCTCTGTGAATGATATTTTTATCATGGACAAACTGTAAAACCTTGAGAATTTCTTGCAGTACCTCCAAAATTTGCGCTTCAGAGAACTTACCATTTTGAATTAATTCTTCCTCTAGGTTTTTGCCATCAATGTATTCTTGTACTAAGTAAAAAAACTGGTCTTCGCGTCCTGCTTGCAAGCTACTTACTGTCACCGGAAAAAAAGCAAATAAATCAGGTATTTGCTCGTGTTCACTACCTATTTGAGCTAAAACTTCAGCTTCTCTTTCAAACAATTTTTGTGCTTGTTCCAGTTGAGTTGGGGACAAACTTCCCGCAGGTTGGAACTGCTTAACAACACATTCACGCATTCCAGGTATGCGGCGATCGCGTGCTAAAAACGCTGTACCAAAACCCCCTCTTCCTAACAACTTAATTGGCACGTATCGACCATCAAGCAACAGTGGCATACCACAGGTTGTACAGTATTTTTGCTGGGTTGTTCTTAGCTTGGTAGTATCATCTAAATCTGCAAAATAGTTTTGTGGGCGAGGGCAACTGGGACGAGTGCAATAAACTTTCATTTTAATTATGAGTCATTAGTCAAAATCATTTGTAATTGATAATTCGTAATTCGCACGTGTTATTTTGATCATCAATAAATTGAATGAATCTGCATCCTTAATTTATTAATTACGAATTACGAACTAGTAATTATTGAGTTATTGGTCATTTGCCAAGAAAACAAAGACAAATAACCACAGACTAATGACTAGATGTTAGCCTGCGTCAGCAGAGTTGGTGGTAACTGCATCCAGTGTATTTACTACTAATTTTGGTTGTGATAATTTTAACATATCTTGATTCCATTCTGGGGTAGCAAACTGAGGCAAAATTTCTCGACTAAAGGCTTCTGCTGCCTTGGAACGATAGCGATTAGGATTAAAAATCATCCACAGCGTTCGCTTGACGACGACACCTTCAATCGGGGTACATCGTAGTACACCCATTTGCAATTCTTTAACGATGGCTGAGGTGGAGACAAAAGCAGCACCTAAGCCTGACTGCACAGCATTTTTGATGGCTTCTATGGAATTGAGTTCCATTTCAAATTTAAACCGCCTGGTGTCAATATCAGAGCGTGCTAGTACCTGATCTATCACCTTGCGGATAGTTGATTGAGAATCGAGAGCAATGAATTGCAGCTTATATAGGTCTTCTTTTTGAATTTTTTCGAGTTTGGCAAAGGGATGGAATACCGGTAAAATCAGGGCTAATTCATCCTCAGCGTAGGGCATAATTTCCAAAGATTCTGCCAATTCCGAGGGAATTTCACCACCGATAATCGCCAGATCAACTTGTCCATTGGCGACACTCCAAGCGGTTCGCCTGGTAGAGTGGACGTGTAACTGCACAGCCACATCTGGATATTTTTGCCGGAACATCCCGATCATTTGAGGTAACAGATAAGTGCCAGTGGTTTGAGAAGCGCCGACAATTAAAGTACCACCTTGGAGATTTTGTAAATCTTCCACAGCGCGGCAGGTTTCCTGACACAGACTCAGGATTTTTTCACCGTAGCTTAAGAGTAGATGCCCAGCTTCGGTTAATTGTGCGCGACGACCTCCACGGTCAAATAAAGGCACATCCAGCTGTCGTTCTAAATTTTGGACTTGCAAACTCACCGCAGGTTGGGAGACATAAAGACTATCAGCAGCGCGCTTGAAGCTTCCTTCAGCAGCGATCGCTTTCAGGATACGTAACTGGTCTAAAGTGAAAGGAAGGTCAGACATAAGGCTCAACCTACAAATTTTGAAAGGAGCAGCTTTGGCAACAAATCAATCCGCTACGCGGAGTCATTTAGTCCTTAGTCCTTAGTCCTTAGTTAACCACACACACGATAGCTTGAGTGGCGTAGCCAGGGATATGGTTTGAACGAACGAAGTCATGAGTCATGAGTTTTTATACCTACAATAGCTCGCGTGGCGTAGCTATGGGGGGGTATGCACAATGACTCATGACTAGAGATTCATGACTACTTAATCAAGTTTTTCCGATTTCCACGCTCGCTTGATTTGTTGCATTTTCAACTTGGAGGCTTTACTCGAAAAAGACAGTACCACAACATCTTGACCAAAAGAGGCAGGGGAGCAGGGAGCAAGGGGGAAGGATTCAGGATTTTCCCTGCCAACAGGGAACAGAGCAACTAAATTTATTTATGGGGTTCTCCCCTGCCCCTTTTCCTCTTCTTTGACTAAAGTCTCCTGTGGAATACTTTGTGGTATTTGTTGTACTGAGATAAATTTTTGTTAAATTACTTCACCTATCTATACGATGCTAAATTCTTGGCTTACTCCCAGTCATTTTGTCATGTTGGGGTTACAATTAGCTTTCGCGATCGCTCACAGTGGGGGAGCCGCCCTCCGTCCTTGGGCAGAAAAACACATAGGAGCAAGGCTTTATCGCATTTGCTTTGCATTAGTTAGTTTACCGTTAGCTGTAATCTTAATTATTTACTTTTTCAATCATCGCTATGATGGCTTGCAACTTTGGTTCGTGCAGGCCGTGCCGGGAGTCAGGGAAGTAGTTTGGGTATTATCAGCAATTTCCTTTTTATTTTTATATCCTGCCACCTTCAATTTACTAGAAATTGCCGCTATTCAAAAGCCCCAAGTCTACCTGTTCGAGACGGGAATAATTCGTATTACCCGCCATCCTCAGATGGTAGGACAAATAATTTGGTGTTTTGCCCATACCCTCTGGTTAGGAACTAGTTTTACCCTGGTTACTTCCATAGGCTTGATATTGCATCACTTGTTTGGAGTTTGGCATGGCGATCGCCGCCTTCAGTCCCGCTATGGTGAATCCTTTGAAATTGCCAAACAGAGGACATCTATTATTCCTTTTCAAGCAATTATTGATGGTCGTCAATCTATCAAATGGCAGGAATTTCTCCGGCCTGCCTATTTAGGAGTAGGAATTTTTATTGCTTTGCTTTCCTGGGCGCACCCCCTGTTACTTGTAGCGACTAGTAGGATACAATGGTAGTTTGAGATGATCCCCACTATCAAAAGAAAATACAAGTGATTGAAAATTTCTCCTGTTCAACTGCTACCAAATCAATGTAGGATAAATTCAAATAAGCTGTCAGTGGGGGTGCGCTCAGTCAGTTTGAGATTTTATAGTAGTGTGTTGCTAGTCAAATGCTTTTGCTAGAGAGCCGATGGCAAAGCAGTCTCATTTCCTTTGCAGCCGCAATCAGGAGTTGAAAAGCCGAAATAGCTACGGTACAGGTGGCGCTGGTTTTTGATCAGAGTGAAAATCAACACTGGAATAGTTGCATAATCATGGTTTAGCTAAAGCTGATCTGGGGAAATGGCTGGCTTGCCCATTCCTGCTACTGATAGCTAGTTTAATATCAAAACCTTATAAATCTAGAGGCGTCATGGTGTTGTCGGTTAGTGAGCGGACATTTACTCAAGAAGTTTTACAATCTCCAATTCCTGTTTTAGTTAATTTTGAAGCACCCTGGTGTGGCTTGTGTCGCATTATTCACCCTCTGTTGTTGCAATTTAATGCTCAATGTGGGGAGCAAATTAAGTTAGTAGGGGTTAACGCTGATGATAATTTTAAACTGGCTAACACTTACCGACTAAAGTCACTACCAACTTTAATATTGGTGGAGAATGGCATTATTCGGCATCGCCTAGAAGGTTTCCGTGGTAAAGAAGATTTACGTCTGGCTTTAGAAGAAATTAAACTTACTTACAACAACCGTTCTCAAACATACAACAATCTCACAACAGCAGACTTAGAATATCGTTCAGCTTAAGCAAAGTACTTCCTTCCTGCCTTAGTGAGTGCTGAGTAATAATTGGACTCAAAAATCAAGATTCAATCACTAGGTTATCGTCCACAAATATAAAACCATGCTTAATTACCCCACCCAATCAGCTTTGAGTGGGGTATTTTAACCTCAAGGGTGTGTGTCACAATTATTAACAGTTCAGCCTTAGTCAAGAATACTAAAAGTAAGCGTCAGTGATGGAAGTAATCTATGAATATGCCTGGCTAATTCCAGTATTTCCGCTTGTAGGGGCAATGCTGGTTGGTCTAGGGTTAATTTCTTTAAATCAGGTGACAAACCGCCTGCGACAACTTAACGCTGTATTGATCATCTCCCTGATGGGAGCAGCAATGGGTTTCTCGTTGGCCTTGCTGTGGAGTCAAATTCAAGGACACGCTCCTTACCTCTATACCCTCGAATGGGCAGCAGCAGGCAATTTTCACCTGAGTATGGGCTACACTATCGACCACTTAACAGCCGTGATGCTGGTGATTGTGACCACGGTAGCGTTATTAGTCATGGTCTACACCGATGGCTATATGGCTCATGATCCTGGATATGTCAGGTTTTACGCCTATCTCAGTTTATTTGGTTCCTCGATGTTGGGTCTAGTAATTAGCCCTAACTTGGTGCAGATTTACATATTCTGGGAACTAGTTGGGATGTGTTCTTACTTGCTGGTCGGCTTTTGGTACGATCGCAAAGCCGCAGCCGATGCTTGTCAAAAGGCATTTGTCACCAACCGGGTGGGTGACTTTGGTCTGCTCTTGGGCATCCTGGGACTGTTCTGGGCCACAGGAAGCTTTGATTTTGGGGTGATGGGCGATCGCCTAGCTCAACTCGTAGAAACAGGTTCTATCAGCAATTTCCTCGCCATCTTATTGGCGATTTTGGTGTTCTTAGGGCCAGTGGCGAAATCCGCCCAATTCCCTCTCCACGTCTGGCTACCAGATGCAATGGAAGGTCCCACACCCATTTCAGCCCTGATTCACGCCGCCACAATGGTAGCAGCCGGTGTCTTCCTGATTGCCCGGATGTACCCCGTATTTGAACACGTCCCAGTCGCCATGAACGTCATTGCCTTTACCGGGGCATTTACGGCGTTTTTGGGGGCTAGCATTGCCATCACCCAAAATGACATCAAAAAGGGTCTAGCTTATTCCACCATCTCCCAATTAGGCTACATGGTGATGGCGATGGGGTTAGGCTCATACAGTGCGGGATTGTTCCACCTGATGACTCACGCCTACTTTAAGGCCATGTTGTTCTTAGGTTCCGGTTCCGTGATTCACGGTATGGAAGGCGTTGTCGGTCATGATGCCGTTTTAGCGCAGGATATGCGCTTGATGGGAGGACTGCGAAAGTATATGCCCATCACCGGGATTACTTTCTTGATTGGTTGCTTGGCAATTTCTGGTGTGCCACCTTTTGCAGGTTTTTGGTCAAAAGATGAAATTCTCGGTAAGGCTTTTGAAGCCAGCCCCCTGCTGTGGTTGATTGGCTGGTTAACTGCCGGAATTACAGCTTTCTATATGTTTAGAATGTACTTCATGACATTTGAAGGCAAATTCCGGGGTACTGACGAGAAAATCAAGGCTAAACTCAAAAAAGCCGCCGCCCCAATCATTGTGGAATTAGATTCCGCCGCACTAGCACCTAATTTTGGTCCTGGGGCGATGAAAAAAGGAGAATTGGCAGCAAATGCTCATGACTCCCACGAACATCACAGCGATACTCCTCATGAATCGCCGTGGACGATGACTTTGCCTTTGGCGCTGTTGGCTATACCTTCAATGTTGATTGGTTTGGTGGGGACACCTTATGCCAATTACTTCGAGGAGTTTATTTTTCCCCCTAGCGAAACCCTCTCCGAAGTTTTGGAAAAAGCTGCTGAGTTTAACCCGACGGAATTTTACGTCATGGCGGGGGCTTCAGTGGGTATTTCCTTGATTGGCATTACCTTGGCTTCGCTGATGTACCTGCGGGGTAAAATTGACCCAGCTGCGATCGCATCTCAAATCAAACCACTTTACGATCTATCCCTCAACAAGTGGTATTTCGATGACATTTACCATCGTGTCTTTGTTTTAGGCTTACGTCGCCTAGCTAGACAAGTCATGGAAGTTGACTTCCGCGTTGTAGATGGTGCTGTTAACCTTACAGGCTTTTTCACCCTCGTTAGTGGTGAAGGTCTGAAGTACCTAGAAAACGGTCGCGCTCAATTCTATGCCTTGATTATCTTTGGGGCTGTTTTGGGCTTAGTGATTGTCTTCGGTGTAACCTAGTTTTCTCAGGGGTGGGCGGTTGTCCGCCCCGACATTATTTTTTATTTCACGCAGAGGCGCAGAGTCGCAGAGAGTTAAGTTTGCAAAAATGACAAGATTTTTTATTACAAGCCATATACGTTGATTTGCTCTAAAATTGCTATGTCAGGTGTGTTAGGTGTATCAGCTATTTGTGATGTTAAACAAAAGAGTTATTTGTGACAGAAGAAGATATCAGAATCAGGCGGCATTATATACCAGACGAAGTTTGGGAAAGAAGTCATAATACATGGAAACAACTTAAGCCAAGACGCAACTTTAACTATGGTCTTGATCCTTCCAATGAAACATCTGTAGAATATTCACAGAGGATAACATCAATATTTAAAAATATTCCTAGAGACGTACTTATTCAGTGGCAATTTGAGCATATCTATCACTTTGATATGATAAATAACTATGGGTGGATTGATTACCATAAGGTTTATTTTAGCCTTGTAAATTGGTCTGAAAAGGAGTTGTCCAAGGTACAAGTATTTTCAGGTTTTAAGGATTATGTAGATTGCAGAAGTCGTATATCAGATTTTGAGGCTCTCCCATGCACTGAGGAAGATAAAAATTATTGGCTACAGTTTGGAACTTGGCAGCTTCCGATAATTGTCTTAAATACTCAAAATATAATTAACGTACCAAATTATGCAGAATTAAATTGTCCATACCAGATTGTAGAAGGACATACGCGGTTTGGACACTACAATGCGATTAAATTCTTAAGTGAGCAAGGAAAGGCTCAAGTATCAAACAAACACAAAGTTTTTCTGATGTCTGTAGCTGAATAATCGCTGGGCTGTAAAAGTATTAAAAACTGTCCGACACCTTATTATTTATGAGGTATATCATAGCCCCCTCCTCGCTTGCGGGGAGGGGGTTGGGGGTGGGGTTCCATAACCCATTTTAACGTAGAACAGATGGCACACTTGCTCAGTGGGAGGGAATTAGCAGGCAGTTTACCTGTTGGCGGATAATCCTGGCTGGTAGATGTGGTCTAAGTCATCTGGGAGGATGGGGGATTGCCAATTTGATTAAATCAACCTAACAATGAAGGGAAAAGTGCAAAAAAACTGTTACTTAATAACTAGTGACTTTTTGCCAAACATAATTCTGATTGCAGACGAATTGCGATGAATACAGTTAATTTCCCGTGGCTGACGACCATTATTTTGTTACCGATAGCCGCGTCGCTACTGATTCCCATCATCCCAGATAAAGACGGCAAAACAGTGCGCTGGTATTCCCTGATTGTGGGGTTAATAGATTTTGCACTAATTGTTTACGCTTTTTCTAATGCTTACGACTTCTCCAATCCAGATTTGCAGATGGTGGAGAGTTACCCCTGGGTAAACCAACTGGATTTGAATTGGTCAGTAGGGGCTGATGGCTTGTCCATGCCTCTGATTATTTTGACTGGGTTTATTTCCACGCTAGCGATTTTAGCAGCTTGGCCTGTAACGTTCAAGCCAAAACTATTTTATTTCTTGATTCTGGCGATGTATGGCGGTCAAATTGCCGTGTTCGCCGTTCAAGATATGCTGTTATTTTTCTTGGTGTGGGAACTGGAACTGGTACCGATTTACTTTCTGCTGTCGATTTGGGGAGGCAAAAAGCGACAATATGCAGCGACTAAATTTATTTTATACACTGCCGGTGGGTCGCTGTTTATTTTGCTGTCTGCCCTGACAATGGGATTTTACGGCGATACGGTGACGTTCGATATGCGCGCCCTCGCTTTGAAAGATTTCGCCCTCAATTTTCAGTTAGCATTATACGCTGGGTTCCTGATTGCTTATGCAGTCAAGTTGCCGATTATTCCCCTGCATACGTGGCTACCAGATGCCCACGGTGAAGCTACAGCGCCAGTGCATATGTTGCTAGCCGGGATTTTGCTGAAAATGGGCGGTTACGCGTTAATTCGCATGAATGCCCAAATGCTGCCCGATGCCCATGCTTATTTTGCCCCTGTGTTAGTGGTTTTGGGGGTAGTGAATATCATCTACGCCGCCCTGACATCTTTCGCCCAGAGGAACTTGAAGCGAAAAATTGCCTACTCCTCAATTTCTCACATGGGGTTTGTCCTGATTGGTATTGCTTCGTTCACCGATTTAGGATTGAGTGGCGCAGTTTTACAAATGGTTTCCCACGGATTAATTGGGGCGAGTTTGTTCTTCCTTGTCGGTGCGACTTATGACCGGACACACACCCTGATGTTAGATGAAATGGGTGGTGTTGGTAAGAGGATGAAAAAGATTTTCGCTCTGTTCACCACTTGTTCTATGGCTTCTTTAGCATTGCCAGGAATGAGCGGTTTTGTAGCAGAATTAATGATCTTTGTCGGCTTTGCCACCAGCGATGCTTATAGCTCCACTTTTAAAGTTATCGTGGTGTTTTTGATGGCAGTTGGAGTAATTTTAACTCCTATTTATTTGCTGTCGATGTTGCGAGAAATTTTCTATGGTGAAGAAAACGAAGAATTAGTTTCTCACCAAGCTTTGATTGATGCTGAACCTCGCGAAGTGTTTATCGTTGCTTGTTTGTTAGTGCCTATTATTGGGATTGGATTTTATCCCAAGTTACTAACTCAGATGTATGACGCGACAACTGTACAGTTAACAGCAAGGTTGCGTGATTCTGTGCCGACTTTAGCACAGCAAAAAGAAGTGCCTCAGATTTCTTTGAAAGCGCCGGAACTTGTTCGTTAAGTAACGCTAGTTTAAATTAATATTTTTCTGGGAGTGGGTTTTTGAACCCGCTCTTTTTTGTTGATTAGTTCAAACTAAAAAAACGTAATACCCAGATCCCCGACTTCTTAGAGAAGTCGGGGATCTATATCCTCAAGGTTTTATGTTTAATTATGTTGACCTACTTAATTTATTCAGAAAATATTTCTGGTTCAATTGTCAAGGATAAGCAATAGTTCTTTAATGGCACAAGCCCCTGATTTATAGCTGGGGACTGGGTAGTACGGGCGGGGTTACTTTTGACTTTTGATTTTTGACTTCCGCTTTGCGGCGCTAGCTATGCCAAGCTTGATAAAACGCTGGATAAGTCATAGTTTGGGCGCAGTGCCAGATAACTTTGTAAGCCTCATTTGATAAGTGATTTTTTAAAGTGGTGACAACTGCTGCCATATTCTCAGCTTCTGTTAACAATTTTCTTAAACTCTCTGCCGCTAGCCTACGGATATCTTCAGATTGAGAATCACGAATTAACTCCACTAATGCAGTGATCGCAGTGGGATTATTGGGTGCTATATTTCTTAAACTCTCTGCCGCTAGCCTACGGATATATTCAGATTGAGAATCACGAATTAACTCCACTAATGCAGTGATAGCAGTGGGATTATTGGGTGCTATTTTTCCTAAACTCTCTGCCGCTTGCCAACGGGTATCTTCAGATTGAGAATCACGAATTAACTCCACTAATGCAGTGATAGCAGTGGGATTATTGGGTGCTATTTTTCCTAAAATCTCTGCCGCTTGCCAACGGGTATATTTAGATTGAGAATCACGAATTAACTCCTCTAATGCAGTGATAGCAGTGGGATTATTGGGTGCTATTTTTTCTAAAATCAATGCCGCTTGCCTACGGGTATCTTCAGATTGAGAATCATGAATTAACTCCACTAATGCAGTGATAGCAGTGGGATTATTGGGTGCTATTTTTCCTAAAATCAATGCCGCTTGCATACGGATATCTTCAGATTGAGAATCACGAATTAACTCCACTAATGCAGTGATAGCAGTGGGATTATTGGGTGCTATTTTTCCTAAACTCTCTGCCGCTTGCATACGAGTCCATTTATCTTGAGAATCACGAATTAACTCCTCTAATGCAGTGATAGCAGTGGGATTATTGGGTGCTATATTTTCCAAAATCAATGCCGCTTGCCTACGGGTATCTTCAGATTGAGAATCATGAATTAACTCCACTAATACAGTGATCAAAGTGGGATCATTGGGTGCTATTTTTCCTAAAATGAATGCCGCTTGCCAACGGGTATCTTCAGATTGAGAATCACGAATTAACTCCTCTAATGCAGTGATTACAGTGGGATTATTGGGTGCTATTTTTCCTAAACTCTCTGCCGCTTGCATACGAGTCCATTTATCTTGAGAATCACGAATTAACTCCTTTAATGCAGTGACCGCAGTGGGATTATTGGCTGCTATTTTTCCTAAAGTCGATGCCGCTTGCATACGGGTATATTCAGATTGAGAATCACGAATTAACTCCACTAATGCAGTGATCGCAGTGGGATTATTGGCTGCTATTTTTCCTAAAGTCGATGCCGCTTGCATACGGGTATATTCAGATTGAGAATCACGAATTAATTCCACTAATGCAGTGATCACAGTGGGATTATTGGGTGCTATTTTTTCTAAGATCAATGCCACTTGCCAACGGGTATCTTCATCTTGAGAATCACGAATTAACTCCACTAATGCAGTGATCACAGTGGGATTATTGGGTGCTATTTTTTCTAAAATCTGTGCCGCTTGCCAACGGGTATCTTCATCTTGAGAATCACGAATTAACTCCACTAATGCAGTGATCACAGTGGGATTATGCGGCGCTATATTTTCTAAAAAAAATGCCGCTTGCCAACGGGTATCTTCATCTTGAGAATCACGAATTAACTCAACTAATGCAGTGATCGCAGTGGGATTATGCGGCGCTATTTTTCCTAACCTATCTGCCGCTTGCCTACGGATATATTCATCTTGAGAATCACGAATTAACTCTTCTAATGCAGTGATAGCTTTTTTGTGATCTGTTTCTATGAGTACAGCCCTAGCATTCTGTGCTTTAATATTTAAATAACCAAAGCCCCATCTGACGATTTGCTGCACAATTGCATCTGCCAAACCACAATCTTTAAACTCGGCAATTCCGGCCGCGGCTAGAAAATAGGCACGGTATTCATAAAATCCTTTCCAATCAGGAATTTGACTCTGACTTTTACACCCATCCTCAAATTCTACCAATGCCTGAATAAATTCTTTCTTCTGCTCTTCTTTTTTCTGCTCTTTTTTTATATCTTCTCGTCCCAACCACAGCAAAATTACCTCTTTCCACTGTGGTTCAAATATGCGATAGGTTCCTTGTTCTGGGTTCTCAGGAACGTGATTCAGAAAATAGTCCCAATCCTCAACAGCTAAGGCTGCAAAATATTCCTCAAAGGTGGCATGGTAGAAGGCATAAACTTTTTCTTGGCTGGGAGATTCAGCCGCAATTCCTACATGATTTAGCCAGCCGAGTTGTAATGCTTGGTAAAATAGTGAAGTTTCATCATCTGGATATCCCAGTTCCTCACTGATAAAACTTTCCCGCAACCGGAACCGCGAACTACCTTCATTGATATCCCGCAGGGCTAAACTTCCTAAAGCTTGGTTTAACTCTCGTTTTTCTTTTTTCTGGGTGGGGAAACGGTTTTGTTTCCAAGTGTAGAACTGCTGCACACACTGAGAATACAGTCCCGCCTTGGTCTCTGGTAAATTCCCCTCTTCACTTTGCCACATACTACATAACAGCGTTAACCGCAGGGGAGTTTGCACCAAATCCCGCAAGCGCACCCGTTCAGTTGAGTTTAATTCTGTCTTTAACCGTTCTCCTTTTTCAATATCTTCCACAAACCAGTTATCAATAAACTGATGCACCTGTTGGGGATAGTCAAAGTCCAGTAGGCGATAGGTTTCAAAGGTTTCTAGGGCATTACGATCTGCTTGCCAAACATTTAGCCGACAAGTTAACACTACCCGCGATGAACGCCCTACCCATCCAGTTAACTGACGAGAAATTTCTTCTAATGGCTGTTGAGACGCTGAACCTGCTGATATTTCATCCACCCCATCCAACAGCAGCCACACTCGCCCTTGCTGAATTTGGTTTGTCAAGTCATCCCGGACTTCTTGAGTTAGTTGTGTGGGCAGAATTGCTTGCTGAAGCCAATTTTGATCTATATAGGTTTGAATATCTGTAAAATTGCCATTTCGCGCCAAGTCTGCTAGAGAAATCCAGATTGGTAAGCCTAAATATTTGTCTAATACCCAAAAAGCAACGGTTTGCAGTAGAGTTGTTTTCCCTGCACCCGGTTCTCCAATTACTGCTATCTGCTTACCTTTGGTTTTACCTTCGCCCTGTTCTAGAATTTGACTGAAAAAAGCTTCATGTTCAAATCGCTGCTGGGTTTCATACTCCGGTTCATAAAGACGTGTTCCCGCATCTGGCAAAAAGTCCTCTTTGTTGCGTTTCTCTGGTTTCTTTCTCTCCACCAGTGCTAGGGGAACATAAATCTGCTTTCTTTCTTTTTTGGCGGATTCATCTTGCATCAGAAGGTTGCTGGTTATCCGGCGCTGCGGTTCCAGCATTTTGTTACATACTTCGCGCCAGTTGATGAGAGTCGTTGTAGTTTCAGGTGGCGGAGTCGTAGGTATTTCATCGATTAAGTCTGTTAGTTCTAAATTTAAGGCTTTGGCGATCGCAATGGCACTTTTCTTGCTAACAGTTGTACCACTGAAAAACCGTTCAACAGTTTTTTCACTTACACCCGCTTCCGTCGCAATATCCAAGTCAGTCCAAAGGTTGCCATCATAATCACGTTTCGCTGCTTTAGCCTCTTGTAGTTTCTCTTTTCCTTTTGCATTGACTCCAACACTATTGCGGTTCCGTGTTTCTCCCATAGTTAATGTATTGGCGCGGTTGAGGATATTTCTACTTTAGGAGATTGATTGATTTTAGCAGGGTCAGAAAAGGTCATTTAATCTCTGTCCCTGTCCTGTCCTTAAATGTCCAGCGTAGCACTGATCACTCAATGTACCTTTGTCTCATAACCACTTGAAACGGAGTGATGACAATGACAATGGTGAATCAGAACCCACAACCAACCGCGCCAGCGAGAGAAGAAATTAATCTGAAGCCTCAGCAAGCTATCTCAGTACTTGGCTCTAATATCCCATACCAAGTTGATATTACACCTGTATTGCTGCAAAATCCTGATAGTCCCTTTGCGATCGCCTTAAGTGTCGCCATTGTTCTGAGTGCGATCGCACGATTGATAAAAACTATAAAATCTAGCTAGAAAAGTAGGTTGGGTTGTTCGCGTCAGCGTTGCGGAGCAAGGAACGACACCCAACATTACTCTACATTTGGTTTGCTGCGTTGGGTTGATCTGTGCTTAACCCAACCTACAATTAAGTCTAATTTTGGGTTTGCAAACAGTTTTAATATAAAGATGCATAAATAGAATTTAACTAGAAATCCAGTTCCCCTCCTCGCTTGCGGGGAGGGGTTAGGGGTGGGTTCGAAATAATATGCAGCCTCACAAATAATTGGTATAACAACTGACAGTTAACTATAAAATTCCTACCCGCTCCCTGTTCCTTGTTGATTACATTTTGCCGTGCTGCATTACTTGTTGCAGATGATGGCGAATTTCTTGGGCTTGTTCTATTTCAGATTTCTGCAATTTTTGAAATAACTCTACACAGGGCTGAGATTTCATTTCCTGTGCATCTTTGATGTAAGAATCGTAAGCCTTTACTGCTTCAGCTTTATTGTGCAGAACGGTGATAAAGTCATACTCTAAGTTGCTAATTGCTTGTTGAGATTGTCCGTTACCTGTAGTCATAAAATTATTCTCCTTGAGGTGACTAATTAATTTCTACTCATCCTCAAAGAGTTATTCATCTCCCCAAAAGCGTAGGAAAAGATACGCCTCAGAGAATTTTAGCATCAATGGTCATCTTGCCTTTCTATACTTTCTTGATGGGTAATGGGGCAGAACTTGGTGTTAGCACTCATGCAATCCATGTGTGGTGTTTTGGCACATACCAGCAGTAAACCACCCAAAACAAACAGCAAACCACAAATTGCGGCTGTCTTCACCCCAGAAATCTCTAATGCTCCGTGAACTACGACTTCCCGCAATAGAGATACAATTGTGACCTCAACTGCTACTCCCACAGAAATACTATGTTCTTGCAAATAGACCATTAGTAGCCGAAATAACTCGACCAATATCAACACAAATAGTATTTTTGCCGTTACCTGTTGATACTCTAATGACTGCATGATGGCGATAAATATGCCCCACAACTGGATCAGCATGACGGCGAACAAACCAAAACATAAGACAATCACAATTAAGTCTTGGAAGGCTTCCATGTTGCGAACTATTGTGTGTCTATCCAGCCAGCGATCGCAAAATAAAAATCGACTCTTGGCGCGCTTGTACATTTATTTTTCTATTCCCATCTGGTCAAGTTCAGACCACACCAGTTAGTCCACCCATTAATCTCATATTATGTAAAATTAAGAGATTACGCCTCAGCGAGGTTGGTAATTTAAATTTTGTACTTGTTGCAACAATTGTTCGGCATTCCTAGCCCATTGGGGATTACCTTGAGCATTGTATAAATCTTTGGCATATTGCAAAACTTGCGTTGCTTGTGCATATTGCTTTTGCTGCATAAAAACTAACCCAGCGCCATAATAAGCATTGGGATAATTAGCATTAGCTGCGGCTGATTTTCTAAAAGCTTCTAATGCTTCTTGATTTTTGCCTTCATTAAACCAAATTGTACCGAGATTGTAATGAGCTTCAGGATATTTGGGATTAATTTTAATAGCTTGGCGAAAGGCATCTCTAGCTGGATTGATTTTACCTTGCTGGAGATAACACATTCCTAGATGATAGGGTGCTTCTGGGGAATTTTTACTATACTCTATCGCTTTTTTAAAAGATGCGATCGCTCTATCCCAATCTTGTTGCTGCTGTCGTAGCAATCCCAAGTTATAGTGGGCAAAACCTAGCTTGGGGTCTAGTTCTAAGGCTCGTTCTAAATAATCACCCGCTTGCTGTAAATTACTTCCTTCTAATAACGCCCCACCTAAATTAGCAAAGGCTGGGGCAAATTTGGGGTCAGCTTGTGTTGCTTGATAAAAGGCATCAGCCGCCGGTTTTAATTGTCCTGTTTGTCGCAGTGCTAACCCTAAATTATAATGCGCTGCTGCTAAATTGGGATCTAGTTGAGTTGCTTGTTGAAAAGCTGCGATCGCATCTTGGACTCTTCCCGCCTGAATTGCCTGTAAACCTTGATTTAACAAAATTGTGGATGTTGGCAAACTATATTGTGCTAATAAGGGTGTGGGGTAACTAGGTGATGGGAAAAGCATACTTTCACCAAGTATGACTAAACTCACTATCCCGACAATAGGATATTGATAAAATGATAATTCCATTGGTTCTTTAACTCCCACCAGTTTTATTTACCTTGACTTGAACTCAAAAAGGCTTTTTCCTACTTCCCATTGTCTCTTATCCCCATAGGAGTCCCCGGATTACCCACTCCCTACCTACGAAAGTAAGTATGGCTACGCCACGCAAGCTATTAAAAATTAAAGCGGATGACTATATATTTACGAATTATTACGCAATACAATTAAAACAGTGTATGATATTCAGACTGATTTAAGATTTAGTAGTTCCTGTGCGCTTATCCTCAGCATTTATTCCTGGTTTCAGAAATAACTGCATTTTCAGGTAGTAGTGGCAAAACTGACTGAACTTTTTCTTGGTAGTCACGTCAAGCATAAGTAATTCGCAATTGATCTATTTTTCATGCCCTGTAATTAAAAGTGCAGAGCTATTTTTCATAGTCATTTGATCAGTTGTGGAGATGTTTTAGAAATGATAACTCTGCCATCTTCCTCTGGAATTATGACATTTTTTTACTTCCATACTTGGAGTTTCCATCGATAAAACAACAATATGCTTCATAAAATTCGCCGTTTTTGGAGTCAATTTTTTAATAAATCGAGAAAAGTCAATAATGAACCACTGAATAAAGTCAGTCTAGTTGTCATTATTGTGATTGACATTTTTATATTGCTGAATGTTTTTACGGGATTAGACGATATCAGCAGATGGTATATGAGTCCATCACAGGCTGCTCCATGTTATTTCGAGTGGCAAAATTATCAAAATCAAACTAGTCCAGGTAAAGACTATGAATTTCTGAGAATTTCCTTGTTGGAGCGTAACAATCAACTCAGTCAAGAGCAAATTTACCAACAAGCGGAAGCAATACATTTGGGTAAGGTTTCTCAAACTTGCTTGCAGTATGCTAAATCTCAAGACCAGATTAACATCCCCGCCAACCAGCAAATCATCAAAACTATTGAGCAGAAGCAAAATCAGATTAGTCAGTTTGAACAAAGCAATCGCAATATTCGGACTCAATATGACTCTAGCCTTTTAGAAAAAATTGCCGGTCAGTCTCGTCAACAATCAATTAATCTCGTCGGTGCGGAAAAGGCTAAACAAGAGTTAGACCAAAATAACCAGAAAATTTCCACACTGAAACAGGAAATTTCTAATTTCAAAAATCAACTGCTGGCTAAACCAGAAAGTATTAATTTTTTAGGTTTACTTAAAAATGAAAATAACTTTAAGCAAGTTGAAGCAAATTATCAGCAAGCTGCATTTCGCTATCCAATTATCCAACTGGGTTTTCAGTCGTTATTTCTTGTTCCACTGATTCTTGTGGCTTTGTCAGTTAACAACTTTGCTCAACGCAGAGAATATGGACTGATTGCGCTGATTAGTTGGCATTTACTGGTAATCTTTTTTCTGCCGCTAATTATAAAAATCTTTGAATCTCTGCAAGTCGGTGTATTCTTGACATTGATATTTGATATCTTTGGCACCCTTTTCGGTGGTTTGCTGTTCCTGATCAGTTATGTTTATATCTTGCTGATTCCACTTGTGGGTTTTGGAATTATCCAGCTTTTTCAAAGAATTATTTTGAATACTAAAGCACAGGCAGTTAGGAGAGTTCAAGACTCACGCTGTATTAACTGTGCTAAAAAAATTCGGCAGCATGATACATACTGTCCCCATTGTGGTTATTATCAATACGTTGAATGCCCACACTGCCATGATCTTACTTACAAGTATCTCTCCCACTGTCATCATTGTGGCACTGGCCAAGATTCTAGCCACAATCACGTCTAACTGGGTATGGCGATCGCAGATCCAATTTTAGGCAAGCGATCGCCATGATCAATTCGGGAGGAATAAATGAAAGTATGTTACATAATGTTAGATAATGTTAAATTAATCCAATTACATCGTAGTAAAAGCTAAATTTCTGACTATGAACCTGGAATTATTTACGTTGTCTTACTTAATCAAGGACAAAATTATCTGTTTTGGGATGGCATAAACACAAATTCGGCTTATTGTCAAGCAGTTTATTGGTAACTAGGAAATTGCCCCTAGTGATCATCTGGTGAAGAATTGGGCAATTAGGGTGCGGTGGAGGCTTTTTGCTTTACCAGGACAAGCGATCGGCTGGCTCAGATATGGCAATTCCTCACCCCAATAAATGCAAGATGCCACTGCTACTTGTCTGATTTACGACTCGGATTCTAAATTGCCAAAAGTTATGTGTCTTATACTATACTTTTGCTTTTGTTGAAATATTATTTATTGTAGGATCACTGATTATATTATTCCCAGCGTAAATAAAATTTACCTGCAAGTGTTAGCGCAACAGTTGCAAAGGGAAAACTTAATATACAGCGACATCTGGTTTTTGCAGCCAGTTTTGAGCGCTATATCTATGTATGAGATAGTTTTCGCAGGAGGTACAGGAAAATTTGGCATCCCAGGATAAACTCTCTCACATGAAAATTGACTCGAAAAATGTCACTGCACTAGAACAATTGGCGATCGGCACCAGCCATTGAGGCCAATGACTGTGAGTAAATATTTTGACCGTCAGCTCTCCTATAGCCAAATAACCTTATTGCTCAAAATGCTCTGCTCTCAACTGAGGATGAAACATTCCCACCTGATTCGATTATTCTTTATCCGACTGCCGTTGCTGCAGGAAAGCAGTGCATGAAATCTCAAGTAAACAGTAAGCCGAAAATTTTAGTTGTTGACGACGAACCGGATAACCTTGACTTGCTTTACCGCACCTTTTGTCGCGATTATCAGGTGTTGAGAGCAATATCTGGCCCGGCGGCACTGGATTTGCTAGCGCAAGAAGGCAATATTTCCGTGATCATCTCAGATCAGCGAATGCCGATCATGAGCGGTACGGAATTTTTAAGCCTGACAGCAACTCAATATCCAGATATTATTCGGATTATTTTAACTGGTTATACAGATGTCGAAGACTTAGTTGAAGCCATCAATGCTGGTAAGGTGTTCAAATATGTCACTAAACCCTGGGAATCAGAGGAACTCAAAGCTTTAGTTCGTCAAGCCTTAGATACCCATAACGTCCTTAAAGCCCGCACCCGTGAACTAACGCGGACTCTGCGCCAGGAATCACTGCTGAACGGAATTACAAATACGATCCGCAGCGCTCTAGACTATCGGCAAATTTTACAAGCAATTGTCGATACAATGGGTCGGATGTTGGAGGTTGATGTTTGCCTGTTACGTCCCTTTCAAGATGGGCGATTGATCGATGAAGGATTCATTTACCAGAAAGTTGCTTCTTCATCGCCCGCCGCTGTTTTGGCGGAAACTATTTGGGAAGTTCGCGAAGTTCAGGTGATTTACGATGTCCCTGGTGATCAGCGCATTCAGGGAGAAACACCCGAATTTTCTCAACGAGCCGCAGCTTTTGCGACAGCCAACATTTCCTCTAGTTTGATTGTACCTTTGATTTGGCAGCAGGAATTGATGGCAGTGCTGGCGCTACACCAGTGTGAACAATCCCGCAACTGGGACAAGGATGAGGTAAACCTGGTATTAATGGTGGTAGATCAGGCAGCCTTAGCTTTGTCTCAAGCCTATGCTTACGAACAGGTACGCGCCCTGGCTAAGAGAGAAGCCTTAATTAATACAATTACGACGGCAATTCGTTCTAGCTTAGACCCGCAAGATATTTTTGCGGCTATTACTCAACAATTGGGACAAGCCTTACAAGTCGATGGCTCGATGTTGTCTTTATGGGCTGAGGAAGATGAGTTTGTTCATTGTGTGGGCTTGTATGACAGTAGTCACAATTCGGAAAATTCCCCACATAGCCCCAAAAGAGTTTTAGATAGTCCTGTGCTTTTGAAGACGGAATCACCAGCAGCACAGATTCCCAAGACTCCGATCCTGCAAGCAATTTTACGGACTCAGGAGCCAGTGATAATTCACGATGTCAGCGATTGTGATCTAGAAATTAAGGGTGTCGATTTGCCTTTGAAAATTCCAGCGCGATCGCTAATGGTAGTTCCCCTACTGGCTGATGGCAAATGTATCGGTAGTATTACCCTACAAGAAGGTCAGAAAGTACGCAAATGGTTAGCGTCGGATGTCGAACTAGCTAAAGCAGTAGCAGCCCAAGCGGCGATCGCCGTGCAGCAATCACGCTTATACCAAAAAACTCGTGAGCAAGCCGAGCGCTTGTTACAACTAGACAAACAGAAAACCGAATTTTTTCAAAATATTTCCCATGAATTCCGCACTCCCATCACCTTAATTCAAGGGCCTTTAGAGTCTGCGGTAGCTGTCGGAGAAGGGTTATCTCATAAACAAAGTGCGATCGCCCTGCGTAACTCCCGCCGCCTATTAAGACTCGTCAACCAACTACTAGACCTGCAACGCCTAGATGCTGGCAGAATGCAGCCCAGTTTCCGCCCCTGTAATTTAGTGGAATTTGTCAGCCAAATTGTGGAATCATTCCGTCCCTACGGTGAAAAGAAGGGACTACATCTAGAGATAGAAATGAGTGAATGTCCTCCAGTCTACTTGGACATGGAAAAATTTGACAAAGTGGTTTACAATCTCCTGTCAAATGCCATGAAATTCACTCCGGAAGGTGGCACAATTCGGGTCAAATTGCAATCGGAAAAGAACCATTGCAAATTGCAAGTACAAGACACCGGAATTGGCATTGCTCCCGCAGAACTTCCCCAACTATTTGAGCGCTTTCGCCAAGCCGAAGGCTCAGAAAATCGCTCCTATGAAGGCAGTGGTTTGGGTTTGGCTTTAGTCAAAGAGTTAGTGGAAATGCACGGCGGCAAAGTCACTGTAGACTCAATTTATAGAAAAGGTACAACCTTTACCCTCTGGCTAGTTACTGGTCATTCTCACTTACCCAGAGAGCAAGTAGTAGAAACTCCTCTGGAATTAAATACGACTCGCGCCAAAGTAGAATTAGCTGATTTAGAACTTGTAGAATCAACCACAGAAAATATTGAAAATATTACAGCAAACCTATTATTAGATCAAAGCAGACAGCAATCAGAACTTCCTTCTCTAGACGGAATAAATCAAGTCTCTACTCAGCACTCTATTTTGGTTGTGGACGACAATTCGGATTTGCGAGCCTATGTATCGGATATACTGCGCCGCAACGGTTATCAAGTCCAAACAGCTCGCAACGGTTATGAAGGCTTCAGTCAAACTCAAGAAACTGCACCCAGCTTGATAGTTACTGACCTGATGATGCCTATGGTCACAGGATTAGAAATGATTCGGATGATCCGCAATGAGGAGAATTTAAAAGGCACACCAATCATTTTACTCACAGCCAAAGTTGATGAAGAAACCCGCATCGAAAGTACAGAAAATGGCGCGGATGCTTATTTAGCAAAACCATTTAATGACCGGGAACTTCTCGCAGAAGTCAGGAATCTGCTTGCATTGAAAGCAAATGAACGGCGAGTTTTAGAGCTAAATACTTATCTCACAGAATCAGTGCTAAAACGGTTTTTGCCGGCTGTATTAGTCAAAAAAGCCGCAGCCGGAACTTTAACCCTCGATTTGCGGCCAGAACCGCGCTTGATTACAGTTTTATTTAGTGACATCGTGGGTTTTACCCAGCTAGCAAATACCCTCAGATCCCGAAGAGTCGCAGAGTTGCTGAATGAATATTTAGAAAGCATGACCAAAGTTGTGTTTAATAATGGCGGCACCGTCGATAAATTTATGGGAGATGCTATTTTAGCTTTATACGGAGCGCCGGAAGAACTCACCCCCAACGAACAAGTCCGTCGTGCTATCAGCACAGCCAGAGCCATGCAAAGCTCACTAGCTGAGTTAAACCAGCGCTGGCAAGACCAAGGTATATTTGACAATCACGGCTATGCAGGCGTACAGTTTCGCTGTGGTATCCACCAGGGAACGGCAGTTGTGGGGATGTTTGGTAGCGCTGAACGTGCCGATTATACAGCTATTGGTCCGAGTGTAAATATTGCGGCTAGGTTGCAGGCGGCGGCTGTACCCGGTACTATTCTGGTTTCTGCTGCTGTGGCTGATTATTTACAAGACGAAGAAATTACTAAAGGTAGTCCGTTAAAACTGAAAGGGATCGATGAAACAGTTCTAACTTTTGCTGTTAAACCAGAAATCATGGCGAATCGCTAAGATAGAAACTGGATTTTGCAGCATGAGCAATGAGCAAAAGCGCCGAATCATCTTTGGGTTCCAATTATGACATCATCGGTTACGGACAAAACACCAAGAACAGCTAATGAACGGAGACGGCACACAGATCCAGCAAGTTTATGGATGACGATCGCCATCAGTTCAATTTCCTTGCATTTGCTGGTTTTCTGGTTTATGCGATCGTCTAATGTCTTTCAACCGTGGTTTCCGGAGCAAGGACAAACAGTTATTCCCATTGAATTTATCGAAATTTATCCCCCAGAAAATTCAGCAGATGAATCTAAGTTAGAAGCTGAAACAGTCTCACCAAAATCATCGACCTCTCCTCAACAGTCTGTATCAGCGCCAGCGCCAGAAACTGCTGCACCAATTACACCTAGTAATCAGGATACTGAGGCGATAAATTCTGATTCTAGTCTTCTTCGTGAGCGTGAAAGTCAAATAGAGGCTTCTCAACCTAATCCCCAACTCGTTCCGGAGAAAACAGTTTCAATACCAACGCCAACACCAACGCCGACACCAACGCCGACACCGACACCAACACCGACACCAACGCCGACACCAACACCAACACCAACGCCGACACCCACACCAACGCCGACACTAGGTGATCTCCCTTGGAACCGTCGTCAGGAAGTTTTACTAGGACAAGGACAGCTATTACCCAGAGATATTCCATCTACTTCCTCAGAACTACCAAAAGTTTCGGGAACTGAACCAGGCGAAACACTCAACGGGCTGGATCAGGAACCATTACCTCTACCCACTGAAGAAACTCCACCCACTCCCAATGAGGAACCCTTACCTCAATCCACTGGGGAAACTCCACCCACTCCCGACGAGGAACCATTACCTCTACCCACTGGAGAAACTCCACCCACTCCCAATGAAGAACCATTACCTCAATCCACTGGGGAAACTCCACCCACTCCCACCAAGCAAGGAGCGACAGTTACATTTAGTCAAGTAAATAAACCTGAAATAGAACAATTAATCCAACAGGGTAGAATCAGACCAGATGGTCTACCCGATGTTCTAGCCATACACCAGGGAAGTAACAGCAAGAATGTAGACTCAAGTTATATTCCTGGCGCTTTTGTCCTTGAACCTGCACAGTTACTGGTGAGCTTAGTAATAGATGACAATGGCAACTTTCAACAAGCTCAAGTTTTAGAAGTAGAACCAGCGAGACTACAAAGTCAAAAAAGCTTGTATGAGCAAGTTATTAACGATCTTTTTATCAATGATCGGTTTTTGCCGGCACAGAATAACGATGGCACAAAACCAGAGTTGAGTAATTTGTTTATCCGCATGAATATTCAGCCGATAAGCAGCAACTAATAAATCAATCAGCTTGGGGATATTCAGCCCATAAATTAGTAGTTTCACGTAAGCTTTGGTGATTACCATTACCCAAAATCAAGTGATCTAATAAGGGGATGCCCAAAAGCTGCGCCCCGGATAACAATTGACGGGTTAATTCTATATCTTCGTTGCTAGGTTCTACGTTACCTGAAGGATGATTATGAGCAATAATTGCCCGCGTTGCACCTTGACGAATGATTTCTCGAAAAATGTCACGGGGAGATGCTAAGGTTTCGGTGGCAGTACCGATGGTAATTACTTGGGTTCCCAATAACCGATTTTTGACATCTAAGAGCAATACAGCAAAACGTTCTTGGGTTTGCCACATCAGGTCTTGACTAAGTGCCGCCGCCGCCACTATGGGGTTATCAATGGGTGTACTGTCTGAGGGACGAAATTGAAAGGCACGTTTCCCCAGTTCAATTGCCGCTAAGATAGTTGTGGCTTTTGCTGGGCCAATACCAGGAATTTGCATTAATTCCGCGGGGGTGACTTCTCGCAGCACAGCTAAGGGGTCACGTTGGTGTTTACTCAGTTCCTGTAATAAATATTGTCCTAATCCTACGGCGGAAAGTTTGCCTGGCCCTTGACCAGTTCCTAAAAGTATGGCAATTAACTCGGCCGTGGCTAAAATTTTGGGGCCGTGGGTCATTAAACGCTCACGGGGACGCTCATCTGTGGGGATATCGGCAATTCTGAGACAATAGGTCATAGAATAACGAAGAGAATAATGACTTAGATCGCACTATCTTTAGTTATCCCTTGTTTACTCTGCAAATCATCCCCAGATGCAAAAATATTTAATTTTTTACTGATTGCGGGTAGATGCGATCGCACTTCTCAACTAATGACTGCGATCGCCTAGCCAGATTATACTTAAATCGGATATATTTTAAGTATATAAAAGAGCATTAATATGACAGAAAATATTGGTAAAACTACAGCTTTAACCCAACAGTGGCTAGGGGAAATTCAGGCACTGAAGGAACAACTAGCAGAACAGCAGCGCGATCGCGATACAGGTTGGGAAAGCGCCCAAAAATGGCGTAAACTTTATAACACCGAAGCCGAACAACGCCGCACAGATGCAAATTTAGCCCAACAGGCGATCGCCTCCTTGAAAGCAGAGATCCATAAAATCAAGGGACTAGAATCAGGTCTACTCGTAGACGGGAAAGCCACCACAGCCGCCCAAGAAGAAATTCAACAAATCCAATCATTAGCAGAATTGCAAGGCAGACTCATAGCCATTATGAAAGAACGCGATCGCCTGCTGCAAGCCTTAAAAACCGAGCAAGAAAACCACGCCCAAACCCGTAACAGCCTCACCACCGCCTTGGGTGATGCGATCGATGGCTTAACACGAGAAAGAGATGGTGTAACTGGGAAGTAGGAAGAAGCAAGGGAGCAGGGAGAAGCCTTCTCATCCAAAAAGGGTTTCCAGCCTTAAAAACCGAATTTCACTGTCAATCCGGTTCCCCTCCTCGCTTGCGGGGAGGGGCTAGGGGTGGGGTCTTACGACACAAACGAGAATTTACCGACTTCTGAGTAAACCGTAACTACTTACAAATCCCCCGATCATCCTCACTCAAATTTGTATTAGGATTCTGCAAATAATCATCCAACCAAGCGCAACCCCGCACCAGCAATTCATCTAAACTCTGCACAGGCCACAACCGCGCTGTCCCGTCTTGGGATGCGGTGGCGATGGTTTTGCCGTCGGGGCTGAAACTTACACTTATGACAGCACTCTGATGCCCTTTCAATTCTGCTAACAGTTGCCCGTCGGCACTCCACAACCGTGCTGTTTGGTCATCGGATGCGGTGGCGATGGTTTTGCCGTCGGGGCTGAAACTCACACTATTTATTTCGCCCTGATGCCCATGAAATTGGTTACGTTCTTTAATATCACTCAGAATAGTATGCAAAGCAGAAATCGGGCTAATAGCTGGGTATTGATCCAGAGGGCGATTATCTTTAACTAAATTTTTCAACTCTTTACCAGTTTTAACTGCTGTAACTAGCCCTGCTAACTGTGTAAACTCAAACTGTCTAATGGCATTAACTCCAGCCCGTTCTAATTCTGTTCCCTTTTTGGCTTCTTGTTGGGCGACTTGCGCTAATTTTGCGGCTTCCTGGGCTTTTTGTTGTTCTACTTGCGCCTGTTGCAGAGTAATTTCTGCCTCTGCAACTTGAAATTCCGCTTGCTGTTGTTGTTGCTGTGCTTGTTGCGCTTTCTCATCAGCAGTTTTTACTCTATCCGTAGCCGTTTTAATTCTGGCTTCCGCTTCGGTATTTTTCGCTTCTAATGCTGTGGCTTGCTGATTTACATTCTCTAAATCTGTTTTAGCAGCAGCTAGGTTTTGGGTAGCTTTGATATTTTCTTTTTGTGCGGCGTTAAACTTTGCTTCTGCGTCCTTCTTCTTTAGTTCTAAATCTTGCGCTGTTCTTTGTAATTCTGCCTGTTTTCTTTCCGTCTCTTGCAAACTTTTAGTTGTTCGCTGATAATCATCTTCAGTTTTGGTTAATTTCCGTTCCGCTTGTTGTTGATTTTCATTAGATTTACTGGCTGTACCAACTTGAATCACTGCATAAACAGAAGCCATCCCTGAAATTACTAATAAAAACACTGATAAACGAGAACTTATCTTAAACCGTTTCTGCCCTTCCCTAATTTTTGCTTCAGCTTCCTGGTTAGCAACAGCTAATATTTCTTTAGCTTCTTGTTCCTGTTTTAACTGCTCTTCAGCTAGAGCTAATTTCGCTAATAATTCATTATCCTGTTGTTGTCGCACAAAATAAACCAGATAATCATGCACCAACTGATACCTATCAGCCGGAGATTCTGGTAATAGCAACACTAAACCAGATTGCACAAAAATATCTAATATCAAATCTAATCTCTCGGTTTCTGCTGCTAACTTTGCTGTCAACTCAGCCCTAGTTTTCAAAGGACGAGTGCCATTTTCATCTGTGAGTAAATATAAAATCAATCTCGCAGCGCGTTCATTTTCTGCCCCACAATCTTTAATAACCGATTCTAAAAATGCTTCTACCAGATTTTCTTTAGTCCCAAAATTTTGATACTGTTTTAAAGTTGTAATTTTCTCAGTTTGCAACTGCATCCCCACAATTTGCAACTCAATTGGGCGTACCTCCCCAATCTTACCCGCTAAATCCTGCACTAATTTCTCAATTAAAGCAGCTTCTAAAGAAGATTGATTTTCCCTTACCTCCACAATCCCACCTTCTGACCCAACCCCACCAGTTACAAGAGTATTTTCATCCCTACTAATCCCCATTTTTAAGGGTGAAATTTGTCTTGAAGTCCCCCTTTCTAAGGGGGATTTAGGGGGATCAGATGCTTTAGTTGTATACGGTAGCTTCGTAGGAGAGAGGTTTTGCCGAGTCAAAGTTTGAATAACAGTCTTAGCATCTTCTGGTAAAAAATTGCCTAAATAATAGCGAATATTTTTAGCCAGAATATTATTATTAATTACCTTTAAATCAAACAACCGTTCTAACTCTAATAAGTAATGTAAATAATCTTCTCGTAAAGACAGAATCACCTTGACAAAAGGAATATCTAAACAAATATGCAGAAACTCATAAAAACTGCGTCTATCACCTTGGTCTGGATAAACAAAGAAAAATTCTTCAAATTGGTCAAACATTAACACCGTTAACAGATTGCGTTCAGCATTTTTTCGTAACTCTGCCACAATAGCTGCTGAGGAATTTAGAGAACTAGCATTTAATGACTGAATATTTTCTGCCAAACACTGACCTAACATTCCCACCCAATCTGTATAAACTCGCAACAAAATAGGTAAAACATTACGTCCCTCAATTGGTTGTTGTTGCAATGCAGGTATTAAACCACCCTGTAAAATTGAACTTTTACCCACACCTGACTGACCATGAATTACAGTTAACTTATGCTCATTGCCGCTAATTCTGTCCCGTAACCGCTTCACATCTTGACTCCGACCGGAAGCAGCGATTTCTTGAGCCACACTATCTGTATTTTCTACCTGTAACTGTGCCGGATTTATGGCTTTTCTCTGGGGATTTAAATAAGATGCACCCACAAAAGCTCGAAACCCATATTGATGTTCAATTTGTAATTGTTCTTGCTTGAGATTAAAAGCTAAACGATATTCAGTTTTGTCAAAATAGAGTAAACGTAATCTTTCTAAAATTGAGATATATAATTGCGGTTTATATTGCGGGTTACTTGCAGTTTTGGCAATTTCCAAATGCTCAATTGCGGCTGTAACTTCACCTAAACCCTCGTAAGCACTAGCTAAAATAAATTGATATAAACCACATTCATAAGGTGCTAAACTAGAGATATTGTTTAATATTTGTAGTGCTGTTTCTACCAATTGCCTGGCATCTTGCCAGCGTGAATCTTGTAGCGCCACCTCTGCCAAAAAGCCATAATCTTGTGCCAATTGTCGGGGAGTGCCATATTTCTCATGTAGAGGCAGAGATTTATCAGCGAGAGTTTGTAAATCTGACCATTCTGTTAAATTTCGCAGCACTTCACCCAAATTACTAATATATTTAGCGACTAAATCTAGACGCTGGATTTGTGCAAAAATAACTAAAGCATCTTGCAGATATTTTCTCGCAGCTTCCCAAGATATTTGATTATCTAAGCGATTAATTACAGCTTGCCGAGAATAGACTAAAGCAATATGAACTAAAACTATACCTTGCCGTTCTTTGAAATTATCACTTTCTTGCCATCCAGCCAAACTTTGCTGATAATGTGTTAAAGCTAAATCGAGTCTGTCATAAAGATAATCATGAAAACCCAAGATAAATTCCAGACTAGCGGTAATGGCAAAATCTAAAACTTCGCCACGAGTCTGTAAATCCTCATAAGCAGATTTTAATTCCCAGCAAATTTGCGGAGAGGGATGCACATTTCCAGTAAATACTTCATCAGCTTTTTGTTGTAAAAAATTGTATAATTCAGAAGTAGGAGTTGCAAACTCAATCACACTTGCCCAATTTTCCAAATCTGCGGCTAATCGCATCAACTTTTGCAGAGTTTGGTCATTCACCCACAACAAAATCGGGAAAGGAAATTGTTTTCTAAATTCCTCTCGCACTCGGTTAGCCGCAGTCAGAACGGTATCAATATTTTTTACTAATTCCAACCCAAAAACCATTAAAGCTGGCGGCTGTTCATCTCCCAGTTGTTCTTTAATCGCTGTGTAAAGAGTTTTGACGGATGTAGGTAAAGTAATTTCGCGAATTTGTACAGGAGATAATTGGTGCAGACGTTCAACCATAACCTGACGCAAAACTGCATAATTACAGCGCAGTAAAATCAGCGAAAATTCACCCTCAACCAAGGTAATTGCTCTAACCAGAGTTTGCAATGATTGCTCATTATCAACTTCTAAGTTTTCCGGCTCATGCTGATTACTCATATAGCAATCCTATTTGAATGGTATTAGATCCCTATTAGATCCCCGACTTCTTTGAGAAGTCGGGGATCTGGTTCACGCCACTACTCTGATTTACCTTCCTCATTTGCTACCAAAATCGGATTGATATCAAACCAAGAACCATCGTCATCCCGGTATTCAAAGACAAACATACTGCGGAGCAAAACTTCATATCTTTCATCACCTGTAAAGCTTTTCAGTTCCTTCACCTCACGTAGTAATTCCCACTCATCTTCAGTAATAGCCAAACTTAGCTCATTACACCGTTGTTTAATCACTTTTTCCACACACTCAGGCGACAGAGGAGGATCTTCTCTTTGCAGACAACGAAATAATAACATCAACAAGTTACGCAGATGACCACCGCTAACTCGGCAAAGTCGCTCTAAACTATCAGCCTGTTCAAACACTTCTGTAATTAAATGCTGGCTTTGCAGCCAATTCACCCCAGGAAATGCTCTAGCCATGACCATCTCTTGCAGCAGTGTAATTCCTGGGAGAAAATCAGCCCCATGACGTGACTTTACCGGGACCATTGGCAAAACTTTCGGGTCTACCCCAAACCGATTCGTTAACCTTCCTAAAGCGTTGGAAAAAATTAATACTAGGGGAATGGTGTAAACAACGTGACAATTTAGCTTGTTTAACTGTTCGCCACGTTCCACAAACAGATATTCTGGTTGGTAATAGGAACCCCCTGGTTTCAAAGAATTATCTATGCGGTCAAGGTTATCAACTATCACCACCAGTCCTTCTTTACCTTGCTGCTTCAGCTTTTCTATGGCTGGTTTGAGCAATTCTTGGTTGATTGATTCTAAAATGCCGTTGGTGCGCGGTTCTAAATATTGCCGTAATTGCGATCGCAGTTTCGGACTATCTTTAGTTTTAGCTGTAATCTTGCCAATACCCACAGACAACTCGGCTTCTACGCCAATATCTAACGGTGTTTGGAGAAGATCAACAATTTCTTTAAATAAATTTTGAAAGTATCCCGGTTTGAGGTTAATTGTGACTGCTTCTAGACTGAGACTGACTTCCCTGGCTATAGCCAATAAAATATCTGTAATATCCACATCCGCCATATCCAAGCTATGGCTAGATTCAAAATAAACCACATGAAACCCCTGCTGTTCTAACTCGGTTTTCAGTCGCAGCAATTCAGTAGACTTACCACAACCGATATGTCCTGTAAATAATTGACAGGTAGGTTCATCAGGTGAGAGACGGGTAATAGTCCGGCCTAATTCTTCAATAATCTTGGCACCACGTACTTTAGAAAAATCAATATAATACTGTCTATCTTCAAGTTTGCTGACTACCAATGTTTTGGCAGGGTTGCACGCCTTAAAAAACTTATTTACATTCAGTTTCATGACAAATTAGCCGAAATCAGCCTAATACTACTGCCTTTTACGTGATTATACAGTTGCTCATGCTGATATTTCCGAATTTATGACCAAACCCGCAGATGTTAGCACCAAAAAGTTAATTAGCCTCGCACCCGACAACTGGGTAAAATGGGTGACACAGATTCCTGATGTCACAGCAGCCGAAATCCTCAATTCGGAATTTCAATGGATAAGTAGAGAAAGTGATGTTTTAATTCGCGTTAACAGTCCTCAAGTTGGAGAATTTCTCGTTCTCAATGAATTACAATTACGCTATCAGCCACAAATGCCTCGTCGAATGCGTGCTTATGTTGGACTGGCAGAGGAAAAATATAATTTACCAATCTACCCGGTATTAATTAATATTCTCAAAGTCAGTAACGCGGAAATCCCATCAACGTACACATCAAACGTTGCCGGCTTGCAAGCACGCCAAGATTACCGCGTGATTAATTTATGGGAAGTCGATGTAAATATTGCTTTTCAGCAACCACTACCGTCATTACTGCCATTTGTCCCCATACTGAAAGGCGGTGAAAAGGAATCTACAATTAGAGAAGCATTACAACTTTTGCGTGCAGATGAGCAATTAAACCAACTGGAAACAGTGTTAGCTTTTTTTGCAACCTTTGTACTAGACAGCGCCTTAGTTCAAGAAATCATGAGGTGGGATATGGCTGTATTACACGAATCGCCTTGGTATCAAGAAATTTTACGCGAGGGTGAAAAACGTGGCGAGGGACGTGGATTGAAAAATGGTATTGAGTTAGCGTTAGAGATTAAATTTGGCATTCCTGGCTTGGAATTAATGCCAATTATCTCGCAAATCCATGATTTACAACAATTAAAAGCAGTTCAACAAGCGATCAAAACTTCAAATACAGTTGAGGAACTACGACAAGTTTTGTAATAAATTTAGCTTTTGTACGGGCGTATTGCAATACGCCCCTTCCGCCTTGCGGTTAGAATCCCATCGCTTTAGCTACTGCACCCAATTCAGCATCGATGCCTTGTTTAAATTGGCTGTGACTGTGTTTAATCGCGGTATCTGGGTCTTTTAAACCATTCCCAGTCAGGACACAAACCACTGTCGCCCCGGTGGGAACTTGGTCTTTAACCTGCAATAATCCAGCTACAGATGCAGCGCTGGCGGGTTCACAAAAAATACCTTCTGATGATGCCAAAAGTCTATAAGCATCCAAAATTTCCTCGTCTGTAACGGCTTTGAAGCAGCCTTGACTGGCAGTTTGAGCTGCGATCGCTTTATCCCAACTAGCAGGGTTACCAATGCGGATAGCTGTGGCGATGGTTTCAGGATGAGAAACTGGCTGTCCATTCACTAGAGGGGCTGCACCTGCGGCTTGGAATCCCATCATTCTGGGCAAGCGATCGCACTTTCCGACTTGATGATATTGACAAAACCCCATCCAATATGCTGTGATATTTCCGGCATTGCCCACGGGGATACACAACCAATCTGGGGCATTACCCAAAGCATCGACAACTTCAAATGCTCCGGTTTTTTGCCCTTCCAAACGGTAGGGATTCACGGAATTAACTAAAGTGATAGGATAACTTTCTGCCATTTCGCGGACAATTTCCAGCGCCCGGTCAAAGTTGCCTTTAATGGCTAAAACTTCTGCACCATATAACAACGCCTGTGCTAACTTACCCAGCGCCACATAGCCATCGGGGATGAGTACAAAGGGCTTCATTCCGCCACGTTTTGCATAAGCTGCGGCTGCGGCTGAGGTGTTGCCTGTACTGGCACAAATTACCGCTTTCGCCCCGGCTTCCTTGGCCTTGGAAATTGCCATAGTCATACCCCGGTCTTTGAAGCTACCAGTGGGGTTCAGACCATCGTATTTCACATACACTTTTACTTGTCTGCCAATACGTTCTGCGATCGCCGGTACCGGAATCAAGGGAGTATTACCCTCTAATAAGGTGACAACAGGCGTTTTTTCGCTAACAGGCAAGTACTCACGATAGGCTTCAATCAGTCCGGGCCAGGGTTGGCGATAAGATTTAGCAACAGACAAACTCACAGTCACAGGCTTTAAAAGTTTTTAACTAAGGATTGGGATGAGGGAGCGCTGCATTGGCCAGGAAAAAAACTTAATTTCTCCTTTTTAGGTGTATTTTCCAGATTTTTGATTCTAGAAGAATATTATCTATCTTTAGTGCCAACGTCTCATTGATAATTTTTATTTTATGTGGAATGCCAGTTTATCGTCACTATCAATAGGAGTCGATGCTGGAAAACATCATAATATCATTATCCGTTGACATACTCACCTCCTCTGGCAACTTCACCCTAGCTTGAGAGAAAGCAAAGCAGAGATTTCAGTATAGAATACAGCACAATTACCTTCACTTATAGATACACCCATAACCTATGAGATTTTATGATAAAAACTATACAAGTGTTTAACAAACCTTAAACTTACATTATTATATTTACTGATGGTGTGAGTTGAGTTGTGAATTTTAGTTAACAATGCCTACCTATTCATCTAGTGTTTCTGAACGTCACTCCCAGACTCTCTGGGTTAGCGATTTAACCAAGTCTTATTATCAAGATGACCAGCAAGCGAAACTGAAGTACCTGCAAGCAGAGGTAGATTCCCTATTGCAGCAATTACAAAACCTCAAAGCACAGAGGCTATCGGATAATCACCCAGAATCATCAACTAATTAAGATGATCGCGATCGCCTGTAGCTGATAGTTGAGAAATACTACTACTCAAAGCGCTGATTTTGATTTGACCAACGCTTCAGGCTGTAGTTCTGGACATTCTCTACTAACAATGCCAGAGATTGACTATTAGACAGCTTGGCGATCGCTGTCAATGATTGTCCGGAATTATTTTCAAAATCTGTATAGATCACCTGACCAGTATTCGATAAAATCAGGGTACGAGGACGGGACTGGTTTTTCTCTGGTGTTTGGGTGTCCAATTTGATATCCTGCAAAGAAGCGATCGCCTCGGTGGAAATCGTCAGCACCATTTCAGGCTGAGTATCATTTGTTAAATCAATCATTTGTAGCGGCCAATCACCTATTTGTGCTTGAATTTGCCCGAAGCTAGGAATATCACCAACAGTCAGCTGACCGATTTGTTGTAAAGAACGCCACAGAATCGGCAGCATAGCCTCCACAGCTTGAGGATTTTGTTGATACAGCGTTGTCAGAGTAATCGGAGATGGTTGCACCCATTCCAGCGTCGTTTCAGTCAGGGCTAAAGGTTTGGGTTGGAGAGGATGATGCTGATAATTAGCAATTTCTGGCCCAGCAGCCAATAGCTGCAAAACCCCATTTTGCCAGCGTACAGCTTTGATAGTAGCGGAAGTAACTTGCTGTTTGCCTTGTGCATCCCAGATCATAATCTGAATAACTGAATTAGAATTAATTCCCAAAGTTCTCCAAAAAAACTGGGCTGGGGAATTGCTGGGCGGTTGCAAATTCCTAAAAGGAGAACTTAGCCAGCTTTTACCATAGTGAAAAGCATTTACCTCTACCCGATACCAAATTTGGTTATCTGTGAGTTTAAGGTCGGCGTTTCCATTCGGTTGTAACCATTCCGAAGAGTTAATTTCAGCAACGGGTTGCACCGCACCCATAATTTGACTGGGATGATTAGGCAATATTGGCGGCGGCTTTACCACCTCGCCCTGGAGTTGTGGTAACAAACCTTGAACATAGGTAAGAGTGGCTGGGGTAATATTCGGTTGGGACTTTAACCAAGAATTAGCAGATTTTTCCCCCTTCTGGGCTGCTAAAATTAAAGTCGCCCAAGCTTGCACATCTTGTCGCATGGGATTGACTCGCAACGCCGCCACTGTGCGATTCCACAAACGCCCGGTATCTGCTTTCAGTAGAGTCGCGATTTCTTGGGCATTCTGCGGCGATGCTTCAAATACCTGTAAAGCCTTTGCCCAACGACCATCAATCAACTCTGCCAATACTTGTTGACTAGGACTAGCCCAACTGATATCTGCTTGCGCTTTGGTTAATTGGGAATGCAAGCGAATCACATCGACTTGGGCTTGAGCGGCTGCGGGTAAACCTCCTTTTTGCTGTTTCTGGATGAATTGCAACCATTCAAAAGCAGGTGTCCATAATCCATTCCGCGCAATTAATAAGGCATCTGCATAAGCAGAATCCTGAAATCCTGGTGATTTTAGCGATATCTCAGTTAGTTGAAGAGGGTTGAGGTAATAATTAGTGGATTGGACTTGGTAAACGCTTAACTGGGGTTCTAAACCGACAGTTTGATCAATAACTAACTCCTTTGCACCCCCACCAGTCACCTGCTGCCATTGGGGTATCTCTCCTTGGGGACTCTGCCAAGATAACAACTGTAGTAGGTTCTGACGTTGGGGATTGTAATAGATAATATAACCGTAAGCGATCGCATTAGTTTCTTGTTGACGCTCACCCCACAAAGCCAACCAAAACCCTGGTGATCCTGTGTCAGATCCTAAAGATTGAATTTCAGTTAAGGGGAGACGAGTATTGTCATCTCGGTATTCTAATGCACGATCAATCAAGGATTCGTCTGGCGCAGTGATTGGTAATTGAGTCGCTAGATAATAGTATTTTTCTGACTGTGATTGAAATTCTCGGTCTTCTGAGCGCTGGTAAACTCTCAGTTCCACAATTTCTTGACAATCAGACTGGCAATTGACACGCTGCTGAAAAATTGGTAATAAAAATGAGTCTGACTCTTCATCTAATGGAAGGGATTTCCCCGCTATTTGTTCTTGACTCAGACCATCTTGAATTTGTTTGAGGCTTTGGGGACGTTCGCTGTTATTCACCGGAATTTGCACCCATTCGGGTAAAAATTCGTTCACCCAAGCTAACTGTTCCGGATTAAAGATGAAGAGAATACTCATCCAAGCAAAAGCCACAATTAATCCAGCACTGCTCAACAAAAGAGTCAGGGCTAAGGTTGACCACAGCCAACCGCGATATTGAGACTTTTTCTGGGGATTTGAGGCGGCGCGTTTTTTCCCATTTCCATCAGACTGATTTCCTGGAGAAGATTTTGGCGTTGGCTTTCGCGAGCGATTTGCCATTTTAGTTCTTAGTTAAGCCAGAGATGAGGTTTGTGTTTGATATTTTTTCTTTTATACTCCGGCTTTGGCAATGTTGCCTAGAAATTTTTCATTATTATGCCATAACTTTATCTTCGACTAACGATATTATCCGAGCCGATTCGCTGTATTGGCTCTAGGACTTGAGGATCAGCCATTAACCTATGGGAGATTGCTATTTTGAAATTCCGAACCCTAAAATTCCACATGAGGCGACATCCTCCTATGATCGTTTACTAGTTAGAAAATACTTATGCATTAGCAATATGTTATTTGTGACCACTATTAATCTTTTTTCTGGCTACGAATAATAAAAGAGGTTTGGCTGATCACCAAACCTCACTATAAATCCAGTGCATAACAACATCCCGGATTAATGTACCTATTATTATCCTACTTAGTCATCTTCCTATGGGATGTGTCCAAATGTCATAAAAGCTGATAAGGGTTGTTTTCGGCATTCCCAAATACATCAGCCAAATCTCAGCTAAAAGAGCTTTACACAGCGAAAAATGCCCATATTACCAGCAATACTCTATGAGGCAACACTCGTAATCAAGCATTTTGTCAAAATCGTTGGCAAAATAAAAGACGGGTTTTATCCCGTCGATATAGCTTGAAAGTGGCAATACACCTTGGAATTTAGAAAATTAGCAATAAAAAAATTAATAGGTTTTTACGAAAGCGGATTATGTCAATAAAAGGAACAGCTAATTATGCTGAATTCCGTATTTTAATTATAGTCAATTCTGGTATTGATCATGAATATATCACATAATAAATTTAATGAGTTGCCATTTTGGCAGATCCTCAACCATAAAATTGCCGACTGAAATTTGCTTCTAAGTATAACTATGAGAAGCCTTTTGGTAATTTATGCCATTTCACCAAATCTTTTCGCAGAAAATTGACAAAATCACATATTGTCAAAAATGTGACAAAATTACTGGCATATCTGCCATATGATCACGAGCAGAGGTATATGTATGAAAAAAAACTTAAATATAGTTATAATCTAGCTATAAGCCGAATATAAAAACCGCAGTTCCACCGAAATCCATTTTCTGGGCAAGACTATTGACTGCCATATTTTGGGTTTGTGCAATTCCACTCTATTTTTGTCGGTGAGTGGGAAAAAATTTTGCTAATTTACGTAAATTCAAATTTAAATTATTACTTAGATAAATAAAAGTCTATGTATTAATACTGTGGTACAGTAACTGTAACAAGCGCAATAGTCACATTTTTATTAATTCTGTTAATCATCCTAAATGTTACAAGAGAAACATAAACGCGAAACCAAACTTGGTTGGTCTTTAGATGAACGAGATCCCCAGTTCATCGAATCTTTGATGCCCTTATTGAGCTTTTTGTATCATTACTACTTTCGAGTTGAAACTAGTGGTTGGCATCATATATCACCCGAAAAAAAAGTCCTCTTCGTCGGTTCTCACAATGGAGGACTAGCTGCGCCTGATATGTCGATGATGATGTACGACTGGTTCCGAAAATTTGGGTATGAAAAACCTGTCTACGGTCTCATGCATCCCCATATTTGGAAATTTACCCCAGCAATAGCAAAAATGGCTGCTAAGAGTGGCGCAGTGATCGCGCATCCGAAAATGGCTTACGCGGCTTTGCGTTCTGGGGCGAGCGTACTAGTCTATCCTGGGGGAGCTGAAGATGTCTTTCGACCGCATCATTTGCGTAATCAAATTTATTTTGCCGGACGAAAAGGATTTATTAAGCTAGCGCTACGGGAAAACGTCCCGATTGTACCTGTGATTTCTACTGGCGCTCACGATACTCTGTTTGTGTTGGCTGACTTCTATAAGATTTTACAGCAACTCCATAAATGGGGAATGCCTTGGTTGTTTGGGATTGACCCGGTAGTCTTTCCTATTTATTTGGGATTACCGTGGGGATTAGCATTGGGGCCTCTGCCTAATCTCCCATTACCAGTGCCGATTCAAACGCGGGTGTGTAAACCCATTGTATTTGAACGCTATGGTCGGGAAGCGGCAAGCGATCGCCATTATGTCCAAGAATGCTATGAATTAGTTGTAAATCAGATGCAGCAAGAGTTAGACCAATTAGTTAAACTCAGTGCTGAGGACTGATTTACAAAAGCAATGGCGAAATATTTGCTTGCACTTCTTTTGTTACCATTTCTAAACTGGTACTGCTTGCCGCACTTCTACTGGTTCACCTGTCAAACTAAAAGCCCGAACTTCAGTAATTTTTACCTTGACAATTGTCCCTTTTAATTCGTTGATGTCGCCATTAAAGAAAGTCAAACGATTACCGCCAGTGCGTCCCATGACTTGGGTGGGATCTTTGGCGTTTTGCTCTTCCACTAAGACATCTTCGATACGTCCCATGTAACGTTGCGATCGCTCGGATGCTTTGACGTTGACTAAATGGTTTAATCTTTGGAGGCGATCGCTTTTAACTTCTTCACTGAGTTGATTTGACCACAAAGCCGCCGGTGTACCTGGACGGGGGGAATATGCGGCTGTATTCAACAAGTCAAAGCCGATATCTTCTACCAACTTCAAGGTATTTTCAAACTGTGCTTCTGTCTCTCCAGGAAAGCCCACAATGGCATCGCCACTAATTGACGCATCGGGCATATAGCGGCGAATTGTATCAATGATCCGGCGATATTTCTCGTGAGTATAACCCCGTGACATTGCTTTCAACAGTTCATTATCCCCTGATTGAAAGGGAATGTGAAAGTGTTCACACACTTTGGGTAACTCAGCACAAGCCTTAATTAATCTCTCAGTAAAATAACGGGGATGACTAGTAGCAAATCTTAAGCGTTCAATGCCTGGAATATCATGTACATAATAAAGTAAATCAGTGAAATTATGCAGATGCCGCCCTTCTGAAGTTGTCCCCGGCAAATCTCGACCGTAAGCGTCAATGTTTTGACCGAGTAGGGTAATTTCCTTGTAACCTTGTCGTCCTAGTTCCTCCATTTCGGCACGTATGGCTTCTGGCGTGCGAGATTGTTCTACACCACGCACATTAGGAACCACACAATAAGTGCAGCGTTCATTACAGCCATAAATGATATTTACCCAAGCAGTCACACTGCTATCTCTTCGTGGCTGGGTGATATCTTCCATGATGTGAACCGACTCAGTAGCCACAACTTGATTACCATCTAACACTGATGTCAGCAAATCTTTGAGCCGGTTAGCGTGTTGTGGCCCCATTACCAAGTCCAATTCTGGCACTCGTCGTAATAGGGCTTCTCCTTCCTGCTGGGCAACACAACCAGCAATAATCAGTGTTAAATCAGGCTTTTCGTGCTTGCGTTTAGCTTGTCTACCGAGGTAAGAATACACCTTGTGTTCGGCGTTATCCCGAATCGTGCAGGTATTGTAGAGAATCAAATCTGCATCATTAGGGTCTTCCGACCATTCAAAGCCCATGTCTTCTAAAATGCCAGCCATGCGCTCGGAGTCGGCTTTATTCATTTGGCAACCGAAAGTAATAATGTGGTAGTGGCGATTAGAAGTAGTCATGGGCGATTATGCTGAGTTAGCGTCACGGAATATAAACTTTGTTTCTATTCTATTAGATATAACAACTAGGTAACTATTGAACGCTATAGCAATTCCCATTCAAGTGAGGTACAAGCAGTAATAATTAAACGCAGATGGACGCAGATAAACGCAGATAATTGTGTACTTCATTAGACTAGGAAATGCTATGTCTCCCCAGGCTGCTAAGTTGAACCTGGGGAATAATGTCCCAGCCTTTGTCTATCTACTCCTGACTTGTAGGCTCAGGTGGAGCTGCTTCGCGACTACGGCGTAATGAATTCCGCAACTGATTTTGACCAGAAGATGAGGGCTTGGCGGGAGCAGCCGGAGGTGGTGTACTTGCTGTGGGACGTGGCCGCCGATTTGTGCTAGGTTGCGCTACTGGCGCTGGTCGTGGCGCTGGTCGTGCTGCTGCTGGCGCTGGATTGGTTCGCTGACGCTTGACTCTACGCAAAGAATTTCTGACATTTGACTGGCTAGGAGTAGGAGTCTTCCTGGTTCCAGATGATGAACCTGCGGCGGTGTTTTGCTCAGGCTGACGCGGTTGTCTGACTGGTGTTGCTGCGGCGGGTCTGGTGACTGGGGCGGCTGGTGCTGTGGGTGTAATTTCTCGTCTGGCTCTGACTGTGGGTTCGCTGGTGGTTTTGGCTGGAGGAGTATTTGTACTTGGTGAGGGGCTGGAACTAGATGCTGCTCTCTCGCGGCTTCTCTGTCTAGCTTGCTCTTGTTCTTTTCTTTTGCGTTCTTGGAGTTCGCGGTGTCGCCGTGAACCTTCTAGAGCATAATCTGTGTTTATTTTGCCACCCTCTGATGAGGGTTTCAATATCCATTCATTACGGGCTTGTCTCAAGTTTTCTTCGTCTAATCTGCTGTTACCACTAGATTTATCAATCCGCGGATTGATAAGTTTTCCTTGGGAATCGACACCATCATGAACTATACCTACTGTTCCCTCAATGCCTCGCCGTCTAGCAAACTCTGGATAGCTGGTGTTGCAATCAATACAACCTGCACGACCATTACCTGAACTTCTGGAATTACCACCACTATTATTATTTTGTGGCGCTGTTTTGATCTGTGGAGTGCTGGGCGCAGTGGGTGCTGCTGCTATTGGCGATCGCTGTACTCTTGTACTATTACTTGTATTATTATTTGTATTATTATTTGTACCTGAAGCTACTGTATTACTGCTTTGAGTGACTCTGGAATCTCTTAGTCCACTTAAAGTTCCTCGGAGTTGTTCACTAGCTTGATTCGTCTGAGGAACTGCAATTGTCGATTCTGATGATGTTGTTGTTGCAGTCAACAGAGATTCTAACTTAGCTACAGATTCCTGGCGTGGGGGACTCGTAGATTGGGGTTGTGCTGTGGTTGCTGTAGTTTGTTGGGGTGGCTGAGAAACTGTTGGTTGCGGTGGCTGAGGAACCGGCGGAGTTTTCACACTTTCAACCTTTGGCGCTGGTGGAGTTACCGTTGGCTGCTGTTGTTGAGGTGCTACAGTAGGCTGGGAAAATGTCGGCTCAATTTTTACCGGAGTTACCGGAGTTACCGGAGTTACCGGAGTTATTGGTGTGACTCTACTCGTAACAATCTTGGTAGGTTCGGGTATTTTAATTTTTTCGGGAATTATTTCCGGTGGTTTTTCTGGTTTTTCGACCGGCGGCTCTTCTATGGGATCGATAATTGCTAACTCTATTGGTTCGTATTCTTCTTTCGGCACTCTCACCAACAAACTACCTATACCCGAAGCTAGTACGCCGATGTGTAGCGTTAACGAGCCAATTAGACTGTAAATCAAGAAAGTCTTGAGAGCTTCAACTTCTTGGGAACGATGTTTGACAGTAATGCCGGAAAAGCTCATAGTCTATTGCTACCTATTCTCACTTGCTTAGTTATATTAGAACGCACTGGCTCAAAATATCAAGTAAAAAATTAAAATTGTTTCGGTAATCATACGATCGCCTCTTTTCGCCGACACTTCCTAGTCTATTGCTCATCATCAGGCTTGTGTGCAGATATATTTTTTCGTTTAGTTTAAATTCTTTTTAGGCATTGAAGCCTATATGATCATGATCGCTGTAGATAATATTTGCCTTTTATTTTTATTTTTCTGCAATAAAATAGCAATTATTTTTTTTGCAAAGCTGGAAAGAAAAAGCTGTATATCAGATAACAATTTAGTTCAACATAAAATATTCAATGATTAATTGACACTCCCCGGCGTGAACGCACGGCGATTCTTCTGTCTATGAGGCGATTGGCTCTGAGAGGATTGCTCCAGCCAAAGTAGAGGTGATCATCTTGATGCGTTTACCTATGCCATTTTGACACTTTAATCTTCTTGGTATTTGCTATTTATCTTGATATAAGAATAGAATAGGACTAGAGCCTGTGCTGCCCACTCATAAGTATTTAAAGATAGAAGGGTGGTAACAGCAAAAAAAACTTTCACCAAATCCTTCTAAATCTATTCATTGTATTTAGAGTAAATAGGGAGAAAGTCTGCTTGAATTTACATCTGTGGACAAAAAGGAAGCAATTCCAGTTTCATGAGTAGATTTGAGTAGGTCTATCTAGCGGTTAATAGCTGGTTGCAAAAAATTAGAACCACAAAAAACTTTCTTTGAAGTAGGCTGGTAGCATCTCAACGCTTTTAATATTTTTATGACTTCTCTGATTCGCTTCTTGATGTGCGCCCCTGACCACTACGATGTAGACTATGTAATTAATCCCTGGATGGAAGGGAATATTCACAAGTCTTCGCGCGATCGCGCCGTAGAACAGTGGCAAAAACTCCACCACATCCTCAAACAAAACGCCATTGTCGATTTAGTCCCGCCCCAGATTGGTTGGCCTGACATGGTGTTTACCGCCAATGCTGGTTTAGTCCTGGGTGAAAATGTCGTTCTCAGTCGATTTCTACACAAAGAACGTCAGGGTGAAGAGCCTTTCTTTAAAAATTGGTTTGAGGAAAACGGTTATACGGTTCATTTATTGCCGAAAGACTTACCATTTGAAGGTGCTGGAGATGCACTTTTAGATCGGGAAGGACGTTGGTTATGGGCTGGATATGGTTTTCGTTCAGAATTAGACTCACACCCTTACTTGGCTAAATGGTTAGATATTGAGGTGCTATCCCTGCGACTAATTGATGAGCGCTTCTATCACCTAGATACCTGCTTTTGTCCTTTAGCTAACGGCTATTTATTGTATTATCCCGGCGCTTTTGATGCTTATTCTAATCGCTTAATAGAAATGCGAGTTGCGCCAGAAAAGCGCATAGCAATTACCGAAGCTGATGCAGTCAACTTTGCCTGTAATACGGTGAATGTGGAAAGCATCGTGATCATGAACAAAGCCAGCAATGTGTTAAAAGCACGTTTAGCAGATGTTGGTTTCCGAGTCATTGAAACGCCGTTGACGGAATTTCTCAAAGCAGGTGGTGCAGCTAAATGTTTGACACTGCGGGTCACAGAACCACTAGACACAGAAATCCATGCCAATGTCTCGGTAGAAAGCCGCGTGATTCGCCTGGAAGGGCATTTGCTCGACTCTGGTTTGATTAACCGGGCTTTAGATTTGATTGTGGATGCTGGGGGAAGCTTCCAAGTCATGAATTTTAACTTGGGAGAACAACGCCAAAGCACATCTGCGGCTGAGGTGCGAGTGTCAGCGCCTTCTCATGAGGTGATGGAAGGAATCATCTCTCAGTTAATCGATTTGGGGGCTGTAAATTTACCCCAAGATGAACGAGATGCTAAACTACAGCCTGTAATTCAAGCTGGGGTGGCTCCTGATGATTTCTACGTTAGTACGATTTATCCTACGGAAGTGCGGATTAACGGTGAGTGGGTGCGGGTAAAAAATCAGCGCATGGATGGTGCGATCGCCATTACTCAAACTGCCAATGGTTTAGTAGCTAGGTGTAAACTTTTACGTGACTTAGAAGTCAATGACCGAGTAATTGTAGACGTACTGGGTATCCGTACTATCCGCAAAACTGAATCCCGTGAACAGCGTAATTCTCAAGAATTTAGCTTTATGTCAGCCGGGGTTTCCAGTGAAAGACGTGTGGAACTTGTGGTGGAACAAGTCGCTTGGGAATTACGTAAAATTAGGGATGCTGGTGGTAAAGTAGTTGTCACTGCGGGTCCTGTGGTGATTCACACCGGCGGCGGCGAACATTTGGCGCAACTGATTCGGGAAGGATATGTACAGGCGCTCTTGGGTGGTAATGCGATCGCCGTCCACGACATTGAGCAAAATATGATGGGGACTTCCCTCGGTGTGGACATGAAGCGGGGTGTAGCTGTCCGTGGTGGACATCGCCATCACCTTAAAGCCATTAATACTATCCGCCGTCATGGCAGCATTGCTAAGGCTGTGGAAGCGGGAGTGATTAAAAATGGCGTGATGTATGAGTGTGTTTCCAATCACATTCCTTTTAGCCTGGCTGGTTCGATTCGGGATGATGGACCTTTGCCTGATACCCAAATGAATTTGATTAAGGCACAGGAGGAATACGCCAAACTGATTGAGGGTGCGGAGATGATTTTGATGCTGTCATCGATGTTGCACTCCATTGGGGTGGGGAATATGACTCCGGCTGGGGTGAAGATGGTCTGTGTGGATATTAATCCAGCTGTAGTTACTAAGTTAAGCGATCGCGGTTCTGTGGAATCGGTGGGTGTGGTGACTGATGTCGGTTTGTTCCTCAGTCTGTTGATTCAGCAGTTGGAGAAGTTGACAAATCCCTATGTTGCTAGCGTAGGTTAAAAAATGTATCACGCAAAGGCGCAAAGACGCTAAGGGTTTTTGTGTCTTTGTTTTTTTCCATGCAGAGGCGCTCCAGTCGCAGAGAGTTATAGTTTTAAAAAAGGACATAATTAATTATGTTACAAACTGAGAAAGGAATCTACAAAAATGGCAAAATTGAGTTAACTGAAATTCCTGAAAATATCTTAGAAAGTCAAGTGTTAATTACCTTTATAGAAACTAAAACACCAGAAAATATTGGTGTAAAAAGTTCAACAGAAGAATTATTTGATAAAAAATATTAAGCCACATTCTGGATTCATTCTTGTAGGATAAAAAGCAATGGCTACTGCGGGCAAAGCCTGCGCTCTCCAAGTTATACTAAATTAACAACTGCAATCCCTTGAATAGTATGAGTGAAACCCTGGCTGATATTGCTATACCACCGCAGTTTCCTGATCATACTCAACTACCAGAGTCTGATGGTACGTTTGTGTTAGCGAAGCGTACCGTAGGTCAGAACTTTCAAGAACATCCCCAAAGCATTATTATTACAGACTCAATAATTCAAACTTTACAAAAGTTACATCCCGATGGACAATTTTGTATAGGTCAAGATTGTGGTATTTATTGGCGCGAAACACAACCACCGGAAAAAGGTACAGTTGCACCAGATTGGTTTTATGTCCCTGATGTAGCACCAAGATTAGAAGGTAAAATCCGCCGTTCTTATGTATTATGGCGGGAATATATACCCCCATTAATTGCGATAGAATTAGCTAGTGGTAATGGTGACGAAGAACGAGACAAAACACCTCTACCTTTAGCTGGTAATCGTGAAGGTGCAAAACCTGGGAAATTTTGGGTATATGAAAGAGTGATCCGCATTCCCTACTATGTTATTTATGAAGTTAATCATGAGAAATTAGAAGTTTATCACTTGGTAGATTTTTCCTACCAAAAAATGCAGCCCAACGAACGTGGACATTATCCAATTCCCCCTTTAAGTGTAGAATTAGGATTATGGCAAGGAAGTTATTTAAATAATCCTGAGCAAGTTTGGCTGCGCTGGTGGAATTTAGATGGTAATTTATTATTAGTCGGTAAAGAAGAAGCCCAATTACAAAGATTAAGGGCTGAACAAGCAGAACACAAAGCAGCACAACTAGCAGCACGATTGCGAGAAATGGGTATTGACCCAGATACAATAGATTAAGAAATTTTTCTCGCAAAGTAAAAAATATGCAAAGGGTTATTTTGTCAAGGGATTTTCAGGTTAATTGGGTGAGTTTTATTGCTGATTTTCTGTTGGTGGGGATGGTTTTTGGCCCCCCTATTGCTCCTTTTTTGGCTGCGTCTGATGTGTCTTTGCTGGGTAAGATTGCGGACATTATTTATTTCATGGGTAATCATGTCTGTCCGCAACCTGATATGGGTTTGGATTTAGCACCCCCGTTGATTATGGCTGTGTGTATGCGTTGCTATGGTACTGTTTCGGGGTTGCTATTTACTCGGTTGTTATATGGGGTAACTGGTGGTCAGGGTTTTTACTGGTTAAGTCAATATGGTTGGAATGGTGCAGCTTTGGCTAGTGTGTTGATGATGGCTTATCCTTTGGAATTGGCTGCACAGGTTTTCGGGTTATGGGATTTTAATAATTATTTGGTGACACCTTTTGGGTTAATTACGGGTTTAGCTTGGGGGTTGTTAACTATGCCGATTTTGCATGAGTCGCAGCATGATCACTAGACATCGACCAAATTTAAATAAGCTTTTTCTCAAACCCTTATAGACACAAGTCATGCAACGTCTCTGCATTCTCATAACTCCGCGTACTCTGTGCCTCTGTGGTTAATTAACTCCTGACTTAAGCGTAATTGCTGATACAGATTATACTATTTTCTGGGTAAACTCAGGGTAGTACTAATACACTTGTATTATCTGCTTGTAGCTGACCACAGTTAACTCAGAAGGCTCTACCAAATGATTAATACCAGTTACGATTTTGACCAAGCTATCCTACCTACAGGATCTTCATTAAAGACAAATATTCTGCTACGTTTTCGGGCTGATATTGCGGAATCTCCCCGACGTAACCTGAATCTTTCTTTGGTAATTGACCGCTCCGGTTCTATGGCGGGTGGTGCTTTGCATCATGCACTTAAAGCTGCTGAGTCTGTGGTGGATCAGCTGGAGTCAAATGATATTCTCTCGGTGGTGGTTTACGATGACGAAGTGGATACCGTTGTAGCACCCCAGCCTGTAACTGACAAGCCGGCACTTAAAACATCTATTCGCAAAGTCAGAGCCGGGGGTATTACCAACTTATCAGGGGGTTGGCTCAAAGGTTGCGAATATATCAAAGCACAACTTGATCCGCAAAAAATCAACCGTGTGCTTTTGCTTACTGATGGTCACGCCAATATGGGTATTGTAGACCCCAAGGTATTGACGGCGACATCTGCTAAAAAAGCTGAGGAAGGCATCACTACAACTACATTGGGATTTGCTCAAGGTTTCAATGAAGATTTGTTGATTGGTATGGCTAGAGCCGCCAATGGGAATTTCTACTTTATCCAAAGCATTGATGAAGCAACGGAAGTTTTTGGGATTGAGTTAGACAGTCTTAGAGCCGTGGTAGGTCAAAACCTGACAGTGACTCTGGAATTAGCTGATGGTGTTAGCCTCCTAGATACTTTGAGTCTGGCTACAGTCAGTCATAATCAAGCTGGTCAAGCTGTGATTAATTTGGGCGAACTTTACGAAGGAGAAGATAAACTTTTGGGGTTGAGTTTGGATATATCCTCAGCACCAGTTGGTGATTTACCTGTGTTCAAGCTGCATTACAGCGCTGATGTTGTCCAAGATAACCTGATTGAAAATGTGTCAGGTACAGCCGATGTCTTCGCTAAAGTTGGCACTGTGGAGGAAGCTGCTGCTGCGTCTTCGAGCCATATTATCCTAGAACTTAGCCGTCTTACCATTGCTAAAGCCAAAGAAATTGCCCTTAATTTAGCTGAACATGGCAGACATGAGGAAGCTGAACAAACCCTGCGGGTATTAGTGAAAGAACTCCGGGATAAAGGGTTAAATGAGAATTTTGAAATTGCTGAAGAGATAGATCAGCTGGAGTATTTCGCGGATCGCATCGCCCAAAAAGCTCTGGGTAATGCTGGACGTAAAGAAATGCGAGATCAAACTTACCAGACAATGACACGCAATCGCAGCGATTTGGGAGGTCGTGGTGTCACGGCTGGCGATGAAGTCTATGCAATGCCGGTTGTGAATGAAGTCGGTTCTGGTGTGGAACTGCACTGTGTTCGCGAAGGCGGTAAATTGCGAGTTAAAGTCATGTCTGAGGGTTATGATACCAGCAAGAATATCCAGTTTCCGCGAGGGATTCGGGCTGAAGGCGCACGCTATGTTGTGGAAGGATTGGAACTTTCAAGCGATCGCACTTTTTACCGTGTCCGGGGAGAGATTACTCGTTTTGCTCAACCTGGTGTAGCAGATACTTTTGTTACCCATAGAACTACGCAACGAGTTAGCACGGGTAAAGCTGCTAAGGGTCCCGCTAGTGCTGCTGACTTGGAGACAACTGACACTGTGGATAATCAGGTTTTAGTGCAGTGTGTCAAAGATGGCAGTAAGCTCAGGGCAAGGGTAGTTTCTGACGGTTATGAACCGGATTGGAATATGCGCTTTCCTCGTTCGGTACGGGAGGAAGGTATGCTTTATGTTGTTGATGAAGTGAAAACAGCGCCTGATGGTAAGTCTTATATTGCTTGTGGGGATATTAAGCGTTTTGTGCAACCCATTTAAGAGGCAGAGGGGCAGGGTGTAGGGTGCAGGGGGGAAGAAGTTTTGTAGGGTGGGTTAGCGCAGCGTAACCCACCATTAACTTTTTTGAGCTTATGCTTCAATCAAAGGATGATAATCATCTGGGTTATTAAAACCTGCAATCCAAGCTGCTGCTTGATGACAATTTCTCATGTGAGGGGGAACGCGGAGGATATGAATGTGTCCTGTGGATGGACAGGTGACTTTTAAAACCATGAATGGTTCGTCATCTTCAAAGGGGATGTAAACAAGTTGACGTTCTCCACCTGCATCTTGATCGCGATCGCGAATTAAGCCCCCCACTTGCTGCAATAATGTCTCGTATCCCAAACGCTCAATTAGTACACGGCGTAACTCCACATTTTCGATATTGAGAATATCCTGTCCTGTAATTGAGTCTGATGCAAAAGCCATCTGATCATTTACTTCCACACCTCGCCAGCGCAAGACGAAACCATGTCCCGCAGGTAAACTTGTAATTCCGCTATTAGCTAACTCAATTCCATGTGTGACGTGCAAACCTTGGGGAAGAGTAGTTAAATTCACACAGTCGCTGATATCTAGGCTTTCACAGGTGAGGTTTTCCGGTAAATTGTAAATATCCGACGCGCCGCTTAAATTCAGATGACCCAAAACGCGCATCCCATCCCAGGCGCGATGTGACAAAATCAGTTTTCGTGCTACTTCTGGAGATACAGGTTCATCACTGGGGCGTTGCTTAACTGGCTTTTTGGGGATACGCCCCTTCGACATCATATTTAGCATTAGTCCTCTACCTCTACATAAGCATCAGGACGGTATTCACGTTGTTTCCAGACCCGATAAAAGCCTTGGGGTAATTCGATTGCTCGATGTTCTTCATGTATTAAGGTAGCACTGGGTTGTTTGACTTCCAGAAATAGGTCACTACCATTTACCCACAATTGAACAGCTTCGGTTTGCTGGATGCGATGGCTATGTCCAGTAATTTCACCATGTGCGAGAGTAGCACCTGTGCGCTTTTGCACACTTACGGGTAAAGACGCAATTTTGCTGATGAGAACGTCACCATGTCTGTAAAGCATATCAGTTTGGGGTTAGTTGCGATCGCTATACATCTTCTAATTTTATGGTACTTTGGGCGTTGATTTCACGCAGAGGCGCAGAGTCGCAGAGAATTTGAGAGTTGATAACTAAAAGTCAAAGTCTGCTTGACTTGACGTTAAATTTATACTCGTTTATTTTTAAACGATTAAGTTAAATGAACTACGTAAAAATGCGGAACTATGAATAATCCAGATTTTTTTAATGATGAACTTCTCGAAAAATTAATTGAAACATTTTATGGCTACGGTAATTTCCAAGGAAAGTATTGGTTTATTGGAATGGAAGAATCAGGAGGAGACTTTGAAAATATTCAAAAGAGAATAAATATATGGAGTGATAGAGGTAAAAAGGATATAGAAGATGTTGCAGAATATCATATAGCTATGGGAGCATGGGATGCAAGATTACAACCAACTTGGAATAAATTAATTCGCATTGTATTAAGTGCCGCAGGAAAAGAAAATATTAATACAGAAGATGTCCTTAAATATCAAATGGAAGAATTAGGCAGAAAAGACAAGGACACTTGTTTATTAGAATTATTGCCTTTACCGTCACCCTCTCTCAAGCATTGGATATATAAGGATCATTCTCGGCTGAGTTATTTAACCGACAGAAATCAGTACGAAAAGCATTGTCTAGAAACCCGCATCAATACAATTAGTGAAAAAATTAAAAAACATCAACCTAAAGCAGTTGTGTTTTATGGAACTAAATATGAATATTATTGGAGAACAATCACCAGAACAATAACAGACGTTGAGTTTTTACCAACTTCATCAGGTTTCTTAACCTGTAGAAACAGTCAAACCGTATTTGTGATATCTAAACATCCTGTAGCTAATGGTTTAAAGAATGAATACTTCCATAACATTGGTAAATTAATAGCTACTAACCCAACGTAAAATCCCAACTCCTCCTACTCTCTGCGCCTCTGCGTCTCTGCGTGACAAAAATCATCGATTAAACCACTCCACAACACCCTCAGCCAAAACCTTCGCTAACCTCCTTTGTTCCTGAACATCCATCGCCAATTCAAAATCATCAGGGTTACTCATAAAACCCAACTCCAATAAAACCGATGGCGCAGAATGGGGACGAGTCAGCGCTAAATTATTCCAATACACCCCAAAAGAAGACCTACCTAAATTTTGCACTAACCGATTTTGCAGCAACACAGCTAAACTGTGCGCCTGGGGATGATACCAATAACTGCTGACACCCTGCGTATTTTCCGCGTCGCCATCATCAGCCAAAAATCGATAATGAAAAGTCAGTGCGATGCCTACGGCGGGCGAAGCCATCGCGGGTTGTTTTTGATCTATCATTTTCTGACGTGCCACCAAAGACAAATCCCGGTCATCTTCCCTAGTCATCACCACTGTTGCACCTCGCTGTACTAATTCATCCCGCAACAGTTTTGTAACTACCAAATTTAAATCTTTAGCTAAATAACCTGTCGGTCCTGCTGCACCTAATTCTTCGCCACCATGTCCGGCGTTCAGCAGAATTTTCAACCCAGATAAAGGTTGTCGTTGTCTGCGGGGAATAGCCGGGGGATGACGCAAACTTAAAACCAAGCTTGTATCTTGGTATTGCAGGTTATAACCCCATTGTTGGTCTTTTTTGAGGTTAAAGGTATATTTCACCGTCCCTGGAGCTATTTGCTGCCAATCCAGACGAGAAATCAAGGGGTTATCATCGAGGCGAATTGTGTCTGTTTGGGCAGTGGTGTTATGCAACGTCAGGGTAAATGTTTTATCCCCCTGTTCAACACTGACGGGTACAGGGACTTGTAGAGGAAAAACTATTTCTGTTGCTGTTGGTAATTGCCGGGATATTATACTGCGAATCATTGAGCGTGGGGGAATTGCGCCTGGAATCATCCGAGTTTCTTGACTATGAATCCAACCTCCATAATCTAAACGCAACCAATCGCCTTCTTTTGCTGTAACAGATGCTCTCACACCTTTGGGTAAAGGCGTTAAGCGTGAATCAGTGGTACTGGGCCCTGTCCGCGCCACACCAGCCTCAGCTATCACTTCGACTACTGGGAGTTTGGCTAAGGAAAGGCTTTGAATCTTCCCTGCACTAATTTGAGTTATGGTTTCGCCATTGAGAGTTAATTGAAATTCTGGTTTTTCTTCCTCTTCTAAGATTGCTAATATTGTGCATCCCTGATATTTACCTGGGATAACTTGATTTATAGGTTGATTTTTATTTAGATAAATTGCTGAATTACTGGGCAGAGATATTTGTTCTTGCTGCGGTGATAATTTAACAGTTTGCTGTCCAAATTTGACATTTAAACTAGCATTGGGAGAAGCGATCGCACTAAAACAAATCTCTTCTCCTGGTAGTCGGGAAATATCAAGTTTAGGAGTTAGGGAATCTTCAATAAAAGCTAATTCTTGTGGTATTTTTGGCTGAGAATCAACCCTAGTTACCTGCATCTGAATTTCTTGATTTTGGTAACGTACAGTAAACAGATTTTCTCCCACCTCCAAGGGAAAGCTAGGGGCAAAATGTCCAGATTTGCTGCGATTAATTACCTGATTATTAATGATAACTTGTCCCCTGGGTGGTGCAGTCCCCAGGAGAAATATTTTATCTGTATTAGTTTCGTGGTTTGCTGGCGGATAAACCACCTTGAGCGTGTTTGCTTGCGCCCAAGCTAGGGTGGGAGTTGTGAGAGAACCGAGAATGATTAATCCGATAAGCGATCGCATGATTGAGGGATGTTTTGGTGGGTTACGACGAAAATGAAATTCGCCATCAAAAAAGATTTATCGCCGTAAAGGTGGGTTACGACGGTACAAACCTTTTCCAGAAAATATAATTTATCGCCGTCTAACCCACCCTACGTTTTAAACCACTCTACAACTCCCTCAGCCAAAACCTTTGCTAACTTTTTCTGTTCTTGGGGATTTGTCAGCCATTCAAATTCTTGGGGGTTAATCATAAAACCCAATTCTAATAAAACAGATGGCGCAGCATGGGGACGTGTCAGCGCTAAGTTGTTCCAAAATACGCCATAGTCAGGTCTATTTAGCTTTTTGACTAGATAATCTTGCATAAATATAGCTAAGTTATGAGCTTGGGGATGATACCAGAAAGTGCCGATTCCCTTGGTATTCTCTGCATCACCGCTATCGGGTAAAGCATTGTAATGTACAGAAAGTGCGATCGCTGGTTCTTCTCGATCTATCATGGCCATGCGATCGCCCAGGGAAACGTCAATATCAGTATCCCTAGTCATGACTACTCTGGCTCCTAATTTCAGCAATTCATCGCGGAATAACTTGGACACGACTAAATTGACTTCTTTTTCTGGATATCCAGTCGGACCCACTGAACCTGATTCTTTGCCACCATGTCCGGGATCGAGTAGAATCTTAATGCCAGATAGTGGTTTTTGTCTGTCCCTCCCGATAGTTGGCGGATGACGCAAAGCTAAAATCAGGGTTGTGTCGTCGTATCTGAGCTTATATCCCCACTGTTGAGCTTTTTTGAGGTTAAAGGTGTATTGAGCTTGCCCTGCAACTACCTGCTGCCAATCGAGACGAGAAATTAAGGGGTCATCATCGAGGCGAATTGTGTCTGTTTGGGCAGTGGTGTTGTAAAGTGTGAGAGTGAAATTATCATCGCTTTGTTGCACACTCACTGGTACAGGAACTTGTAGAGGGAAAACTATTTCTGTGGCACTAGGAAGCCGACGATATCCGACACTACGAATAGTTGTGCGTGGCGGAATTGCACCTGGTAAAACTCGAGTTTCCTGACTATTAATCCAACCGCCATAGTCGAGACGCAACCATTCACCTTCACGCCCTGTCACTGATGCTTTTGTTCCTTTGGGAAGTGGAGTGAGTCGGGAATAATCGGTACTGGGGCCTGTACGCGCTACCCCTGCATCTGCTACCACCTCGGCAACTTCTAAGTTTGCAGGTGAGAGAATTTGAATTTTTCCAGTTCCTGGTTGAGTTATCGTCTTTCCGTTGAGTGTTAGTTGAAATTCCGGTTTACCCAAATCTCCCACTTTAGCAGCAGAAATGATGTTGTTAGCAGAGGAGGGGGAACCAGGTTGTTCAACTGTAGTGCAACCTTCATACTTTCCTGGGGTAGACTGGGCAGTAGGCTGGTTACTTCCTGTGAGGGCGGCAGAATTACTTGGTAGTTTTACCTGCTGAGATTGGGGTGCAAGAGAAATAGTTTGATTTGCCAGATTGACAGATACACTGGCATTAGGGGGTGCGATGGCGCTAAAGCAAATTAATTCTCCCGGTAGTCTGGCAATGTCGGCTGCTGGAATCAGAGAATCTTTGGCAAAGGCTAATCCTTGAGGTAACTCAGGCTGTGTCGCTAACCTTGTAACTTGAATTTTTAGTTCTTGATTTTGGTGACGTACAGCAAAGAGATTCTCTCCCAACTGCAAAGGAAAACTTGGCGCAAAATGGCCTGCTTGACTGCGGTTAATTGGCTTACCATTGATGAGAACCTGTCCATCTGGTGGCGCTGTGCCAATCAAGAAGATTTTTTCTGCGCTTGTTTGGTGATTGTTTGCCGGATAAACAACCAAAAATGATGATCTTGCCAATGCTACTACAGAGGAGGTAACAATCAACCCTAATATTAGTAATCCTAGAAGTTTTTTCACGACAACAGCACAAAAGATTTCACCACAGACACTGTGGCACAATTACGGGATGTTTTTTGAGAAGTTGCTAAAAATTCAAAATCCTATACTATGACTAAATTTATTTTTGTAACTGGAGGTGTAGTTTCCAGTATTGGCAAGGGCATTGTAGCAGCAAGTCTGGGACGGTTACTGAAATCGCGGGATTATTCGGTGTCGATTTTGAAACTCGACCCTTATATTAATATCGATCCAGGTACAATGAGTCCTTTTCAGCATGGAGAAGTTTTTGTTACCGCAGATGGTGCTGAAACGGATTTAGACTTGGGACATTACGAACGCTTTACTGATACCTCAATGTCGCGGTTAAACAGTGTTACCACTGGCTCGATTTACCAAGCGGTAATTAATAAGGAGCGGCGCGGAGACTACAATGGCGGTACTGTACAAGTTATACCCCATATTACCAATGAAATTAAAGAACGGATTCTGAAGGTTGCCCAAGATACTAATCCATCTGTATTAATTACGGAAATCGGCGGCACGGTGGGCGATATTGAATCACTGCCGTTTTTGGAAGCTATTCGCCAGTTACGCAAGGAAGTGGGACGGCAAAATGTGTTGTATATGCACGTTACCCTCATCCCGTGGATAGCTTCGGCTGGGGAAATGAAAACGAAGCCCACACAACATTCTGTGAAAGAATTGAGATCCATTGGCATTCAACCAGATATTCTAGTCTGTCGATGCGATCGCTCGATACCTCTGGGATTAAAACGCAAGTTATCGGAATTTTGCGATGTTCCTCAAGAATGTGTGATTACTGCCCAAGATGCCAGCAGTATTTATGAAGTACCGCTGATTGTAGAACGGGAAGGACTGGCAGAGCAAGTTTTAGATTTGCTGCAAATGGAACAACGCCAACCGAATTTGGTGCAGTGGCAAACAATGGTGGAACGCTTATACAGTCCTAAGTATACTGTAGAAATTGCCATTGTTGGGAAATATGTGCGATTAAGTGATGCTTATCTGTCTGTAGTAGAGGCGCTGCGTCATGCGGCGATTTCTACCTATGGGGATTTGCGTTTGCGGTGGGTGAACTCCGAAGATTTAGAAAACGAATCACCCGAAACCTATTTAGCCGGTGTTGACGGTATTTTAGTTCCTGGAGGTTTTGGTGTTCGGGGGGTAGACGGCAAAATTGCGGCAATTAAATATGCGCGCGATCGCCAAATCCCCTTCTTAGGTTTATGCTTAGGAATGCAATGTTCCGTGATTGAATGGGCGAGAAACGTAGAAGGATTAATTGGTGCTAACAGTGCCGAATTTGACTCCGAAACCAAGTATCCAGTCATTAACTTATTACCAGAACAGCAGGATGTAGTTGATTTAGGCGGAACCATGCGATTAGGACTCTATCCTTGTCATCTTGTCCCTAACACTATGGCTGCTAATCTTTATCAAAAAGAAGTCGTTGACGAACGCCATCGCCATCGCTATGAATTCAACAATACTTATCGTAATATGTTGTTGGAATCAGGCTATGTGATCAGTGGAACTTCACCCGATGGACGCTTAGTAGAAATCGTAGAATTTCCGCAACATCCCTTCTTTTTAGCTTGTCAATTTCATCCAGAGTTTCATTCGCGTCCTAGCACTCCTCATCCTTTATTTAAAGGATTTATGGAAGCCGCGATTAACCGGACTCATCCCATGTCAAACTTACCAACACCCGTAGAGGTTTCTTAAACAATTCAAAACTCAAGAAAATCACTTTTTTGAGTTTTGAATTAGTACTAAGCAACATTAACTTAGGACTTGAGGATATTTTCCTTTATATATAGGGTGCATCATTCATAAACTTCAAACTTAAGGAGATGTTGTGGCGTACTGGGTGAAAATCCTTTACGATAGGAAAAAATATGTGGTCAATTTTGATCGTGTTAATGCTTTTTGTTATGAAAAGAACGGCAGAGTAACCTTTTGGCTACCTGATTGCGCCATTCCTATTGTGCTGAATCCACAGACTCATTTAGAAGAGTATCAAAAAATTAAAGAATATATACAATCTGTTACCGGGTTAGAACTAGAAGATGCCTATTGGGTGAAAATTATTTATGAGCAAAAGGAATATATAATTAACCTCACCTGTATTAGTTCCTTTTGTCAAGAAACTAATGGCAGAATCACATTTTGGTTACCTGACGGGACTATCCCCATTATTATTAGCCCCGTAAGTAATCCAGAATCTTATGAGAAAGTTTTAAAATTTGTGCAAAAGTCAACCGGATATTCTTTGTAATGAAAATGGGGAGTGGGGGAAGAAGCAGGGGAGCAGGGAGCAGGGAGCAGGGGAGAAGAAGCAGGGAGCAGGGGAAAAGAAACTTTCCAATGACCAATGACTAATGACCAATGACTAATGACCAATGACTAATGACCAATGACTAATGACCAATGACTAACGATGCCAATTTTGCTGCACCTACCATTCCCGCCGAATTGCCCAATTCTGCTGGTAAAATTTGCAATTTGGCGCGAGATGTCGGCATGACTCGCTGCTCAATTTCTGCCTGAACTGCGGGGAAAAAAAACTCAAAGCTAGCACTGATACCACCACCAATAATAATTGCTTGCGGTGTCAACACGTAAATCAAACTAGCTAAACCAATACCCAAATTCCTACCATATTCTTGCCAAAAAGTCAATGCTGCCATATCTCCCTGTGCGGCCAGTGCGCCTAACTCGGCGGGTTCCTTACCTGTGCGGCGACGAATTGCTGTAATGGAAGCATACTGTTCCAAAGAACCGGAATTGCCACTCTTACAGATAGGGCCATCGGGGTTTAAAGTAATTAAACCCAGTTCCCCAGCTGCGCCTTGATGACCGACAAACAGTTTACCGTCCAAAATAATCGCACCACCCACCCCAGTCCCCAAGGTCAACAAAATCAGATTTTGAAAGTGGCGACCGGCACCCAACCAATGTTCTGCTAATCCTGCACAGTTGGCATCGTTAGCAATCACGGTAGGTTTACCAGTTTTCGCTTCTAACCAGTCTGCTAAAGGCACATTTTGCCATCCCGGTAAGTTAATGGCGATTTGGGCAATGCGTCCGGTTGTATCAGCAGGCCCTGGAGTACCCACACCAATAGCCACAGCTTGATCATACGGGTCAACTTGAGCGATCGCATCTACCATAACAGCTAGAACTGCTTCTGGTGTCGATGGTTGGGGAGTTGCTACAGTCAAAGATTGTAAGCAAGTACCATCTGCTTGGAACCGTCCCAGCTTAATCGCTGTTCCCCCCACATCAATACCGATGAATTGTGAATTAACCACCTGAAAAAATATAAGACAGACCTAACCTATGTAGTAATTTAGCTTTTTTGGGTTTTATCCCGCAAAAATTCCGATTTTTCGATTTTTTTGACAGCCACAGGTGAACTCGTAACCATTGCCGAATGAAAACTTGATGGTAGCTGCCAAGCTGTCATCGGTGTACCCCGTAATAAACCGGACAGGGCGATAGACAGCATAAACCCACCAGTAGCAGCCGCAATTAAAGAAATATGATCTTTCACTTAACTCTCTCGGTAATAACTTCAAAAATATGTAGACGCAGAAATACTCAGTTAGATGCCATTAAAACTTCATTTTTGACTATTTCCCCATTTTATTTTCTCGCCGTAATCGAGGATTGACAAATTCGTTTAACCCCTCACCCAGTAATGATAACCCTACTACCATCAATGTCATTGCTAAACCAGGGAAAAGGGTAGTCCACCAAATTCCCGTAGGTAAGGCTTCTAGGGCTTGTCTGAGGTCATGTCCCCATTCTGGCACTTCTTCGGGAAGTCCTAGCCCCAAAAAGCCTAAACCGCCTAATACTAAAATTGCGTCGGCGGCATTCAGAGTAAATAATACGGGTACGCTTTGAATGACGTTAAAAAATAGATAGCGAGATAGTACCACCCAAGTAGAAGCACCCATTGCTTGAGCCGCTTCAATAAATACCTCTGTTTTGACGCTAACAGTGTGATTACGGACAACACGATAATATTGGGGAACGTAGGCAATGCTAATGGCGATCGCGGCATTAAAAATTCCCCGCCCCACCACAAAAGCCAGTGTTACAGAAAGCAGTAGCCCTGGTAAGGTGTAGATACTATCCATCAAAAACAGCAACACCTTATCTAATTTACCGCCGAGATAGCCACTCACCATTCCCAACGGCACACCAATAAACATACTCAGCGCTGTCGCTAAAAATACTACTTGCAATGCAGCCTGAGTGCCAAACAATGTGCGGGAAAATACATCATGTCCCAGACGACTCGTACCAAACCAATATTTAGCTGAAGGTGGTTCTTGAATAGGGTTAGAGAGAAACTCTCTGGGGTTTTGCAACCATCCCCAAGCTTGTAATACAGGAGCAAAGAATGCCAAACAGAGGAAAAATAAACTAATGGCTATGCCAATCAGCATTAATTTTTGGGAAAGGTTGGAATTTTGAGCAAAACGTAAAAAAGTCGGTAGCTGACGTTTAGTCATGGCCATGAGCGATCGCCTGCATAAAGCAAGATACTATTCTACATATAAGATGCTCTCGTTCCTGAAACCATCCGGGGAATGCCTACCTAGAAATTCCACCTCCAGATAAAACATGAGTATTATGTTTATTTATATACTTTGCAAACACAAAATAGGCTCAGATCCCCGACTTCTTCAAGAAGTCGGGGATCTTTGGTTCGTAAATTATTTAGCGGATGAGGAAAACTCTTCCCCACTCCCGACTTTCTAAAGATAACGCTCAATTATCTGACGATACTCGCTCTTTTGCTTCATACCTTTGACTTCCTGCAACAGTTCCTTATTTTTAAAGAATTGCACCGTCGGTGTTCCTGTGACATTGGCATTTTCCGCAATATCTCGGTCTTGGTCGATGTCAATTTCTACAAAGTGGATTTTACCCTCAAATTCATCTACGACTTTATTTAATATCTGCTTCAGGGTATGACAAGGGCCGCAACCAGGGGAAATGTATTTGACTATGATTAGGCGATCGCTTTCATGGAATAATTTCCTTAAAGCATAACCCCCTTCATGGCGAGTCGCCTGCAAATTAAATCCAGCCTCTGCTTCCGCTTCCGTTTTCTGAGCAGGCTGGGATTCCAATTCATTAACAGCAGTCGCTGACTGATGAAATTCAGTAATTAAACCCTTCGTAGATAACCAGCGTTCAGTCAACATCGCCGCCATACAGCCAGTACCAGCAGCCGTAACAGCCTGACGAAACTCATGATCCTGCACATCCCCAGCTGCAAACACACCTTCTAAACTAGTTTCTACAGAACCGTTTTTAGTGACAATGTAACCCACCTCATCCAGTTCTAGTTGTCCTTGAAATAACCTAGTATTGGGAGTGTGTCCAACAGCGTAAAATAAACCCTTAGCGTAAAGTTTACTTTCTTCACCAGTTTGATTATTACGCACCTTCACCCCAGCCATGTGACCATCACCGAAGATATCCACAGCTTCAGTATGCCAATGTACTTGGATTTTAGGATTACTCAAAACCCGGTCTTGCATAGCTTTAGAAGCGCGCATTTGATCAGAACGCACCAGCAGATTCACCTTAGAACCGTATTTAGTCAAGTAAATCGACTCTTCCGCCGCCGAGTCCCCAGCCCCAATCACAGCTAATTCCGCACCGTGAAAAATTGGTGTCGCACCATCGCAAATTGCACAAGCAGAGATCCCCCGACTCCAGAATTGATGTTCACTGGGTAAACCCAAACGCTTGGCTGTTGCACCAGTGGCGATAACTAGACTATGGGTTTTGATTTCCCGTTCTTCGGAACGAACAATAAAAGGACGCTGACTCAAATCCACAGCAGTCACATCCTCAGTATATAACTCCGCCCCCCAGCGTTCAGCTTGCGCCTTCATGTTATCCATCAGTTCCGGTCCAGTAATACCTTGGGGAAACCCCGGAAAATTTTCCACTTCCGTCGTTGTCATCAGTTGACCACCTGGTAAACCCCCCATTTCAAAACCTTCAAACACCACAGGTTTTAAATTCGCCCGTCCCGCATAGATAGCGGCCGTGTAGCCGGCTGGCCCAGAACCAATAATGACTAAGTTTTCTACAATCGGGTTAGCCATATTTATATAAACTCATAACGACTATGACTAATATATCATAACCGACTCAGGAATGCGGATTGAATCAAATACAGAAACTCACCCCCTACCCATCTCCTTACTAAGGCTACTATTTACGCACAAATGATTTCATTAATCAAAATTATGTTTCATAGGGTGGCTTAGTGATAGTCCGTAACCCACCATTAATTATGACGAGGGGTAAATGGTGGGGTGCTAGACTGTGAAAAACATAACTAATTAACCGGACTTGATATGAATTGTTAGTCAGGGCTTGAGCATCTTTTAGACAACTAAATTCTTCACTACAAACCTTCACTTAAATTGGTATTAGTTCAGGAGAAGGTAAACTGGTAAAATCATCTTTATACCTTTAAAAAAGAACGAATATTAGCTACCACAGGGAGAGAATCTAAACCCATCTCCACCAACTCAGGAAAATTAGATAAGCTCTCTATAATAGAGTCAGCAAAGTTATATTCAGGATTATCGCCATAATTAACTGTTAAATATTCTAGTAACTCCAAAGCATAATCTGGAAAATCTAGAACATCAGCTATACAAGCTAATTTAAAAATCTTCGCTGGTTCCTGAATCTGAAGATTCGCATTTTCTCTGATCGGATCTTGGAGATAAAAAGCCTCGCCCCAGAGTAACTGTCCCGGACGCTGTGCCGATGCGATGGGTGAGCGAGCGCGAACCCGATAGGAATTTCTTAAGTCAAATAATGTAAAATCATGTTCCCTTAAATAGCCATCTATATCAGCAAATAAAGGTTGATTTACATATATATGTGAAAATTCAACTTCTGTTTCAATTCCCAACACCCCACGGCTTAAAATTTTAGATGCTCCTTTTAAAACTTCCAGTTCCGCACCTTGAACATCAATTTGTAAAAAATCTATCGTATTAATTCCTTCAGCATCGCAAAAACTATCTAATGTAGTTGTCTCAATCTCCATAGTGAAATCCAAATTACAAAATTCCGGTAAACTGGAAAATCTGTCTGTATATGATTCATTCGGCGGATATAGAGAACTACACATAGGATGCTTAGTTACATAAAGAGTTCTCTCCTCTATAGATTTACCCAGAGCTAAAGGAATATGTTTTTCAGTCCAATTGATATTTTGCAACTCCAGTTCAGATTCAGCAGCTTCACAAGCATCTGCATCTGCATCAAATCCGTAAATAGTTAGGTTAGGAGCAAATACATTCCAAGCGCCAGCACCGTAATCATCTTGTGATGATAATTTACGAGATCCTACATTGCAGATTGTCAGATGAATTTGGTCAAGGCGACCTTTTTCTTTGAGACTTTTTAGAAAAACAGACATAGTTTGTTCAATCTCTTTGTACTTGTATGAGCAAGTATGCATTGCACATACCACACTGTCAATAATTAAAAGCTCGTAGTCACGATTTTAGTCCTCTCCATCAATATCGCCTACGTCTGGCGGAAACCTCACCCCGCCTTTTACTTTCGTTAAAGTCTCCCCTATCCTTCTTCCAAAGGAAGATGCTACGCGAAAGCAAGGAGAGAGGGGTTGGGGGTGAGGTTATTGTCTATGTAACTCCGAATCACCCTCGCTTAGTGCAGTTGTGTTATAAATCTGAAAATTCGGGAATAATAAACTTTGTGTAAGCATCTAGACCCGGCAAAAAAAATTAGGATCAGGAGCAATTGCAATGGTAAATATATCATCTGAGTTACTAGAAAAAATTCGACAGCAATTTGACAGTTCTCCCTATCCCCGAATTCCCCTGGAGAAATCACCTAAAACACAACCAAATTTACTTTATATTCATAGCTTAGTTACAGCTTACTATGTAAGAAATCAAAAAATTATAGACCCCAAAAACAAAGTAATTTTAGATGCTGGATGTGGCAGTGGTTATAAATCTTTAATTTTAGCAGAAGCTAATCCAGGAGCAAAAATTGTCGGTATTGACATCTCACCGGAATCAATTAAATTAGCACAACAACGCTTGCAATATCACGGTTTTGATCATGCTGAATTTCACATTCTATCAATTGAAAATCTAACTCATCTAGATTTTCAATTTGATTATATTAATTGTGATGAGACACTTTATCTTTTTCCTGATATACCTCTGGCTTTAGAAGCAATGAAAAATGTATTGAAGCCGGATGGAATTATTCGGACAAATCTCCATAGTTATATCCAGCGATTCAATTATTTCAGCGCTCAGAAAGTCTTCGGTATGATGGGTTTGATGGCAGAAAATCCCCAAGAATTTGAGATTGAAATTGTACTAGAAACCATGAAAGCTTTGAAAGATACTGTCTATCTTAAAACTACAGCTTGGAATTCTACTTATGAACTGGAGTCTGGGAAAGAGAAAATTTTAATGAATCACTTATTACAAGCAGATAAAGGTTACACCATCACTGATATGTTTACGGCTTTGCGAGACTCAGACCTAGAGTTTATCAATATGGTGAACTGGCGACAGTGGGAATTGCTGGATTTATTCCAAGATCCAGATAATTTACCTGCTTTTCTGGCGATGAGCTTACCAGATATATCTATAGAAGAGCGCCTACAGTTATTTGAGCTGCTAAATCCTGTAAATCGGCTGCTTGACTTTTGGTGTGGTCATCCTCAGCTAGCCGCCGCTACTGTACCACTGACAGAGTGGACTGACTCTGATTGGCGAGTAGCTACGGTGCATCTGTGTCCTCAGTTAAACACTCCCAAATTCCAAGAAGACCTCATCGCTTGCGTCAGAGAAATTCGACCATTTCCCATCAGTGAATATTTATCACCCACAGAAGGAATTAAGGAGCTAGAAAGCTCAAGAGCCACTTGCTTGATACCTTTGTTAGATCAACCCCAGCCGATAATGTCTCTGGTAGAGCGTTGGAAACAATTTCGACCCCTAGATCCTGTCACCTTAGAACCTACAGAGTCAGAAGCAGCCTTCAATATAGTCCAACAGTTGCTCATCAGGCTAGAAAGCTTTGGTTACGTGATGCTGGAACCTCAAGCTAATTCGTAATTTCAACTTTACCCCTCACTCAGCTTCCCCGGATTTCTGACCTCTCCCTAACCCTCTCCTACAAGGAGAGGGAAAAGGAAAAACGTTAAAGCCTCTCTCCTTGCAGGGGCTATCGTGTACACACATCCTTACCCATAAAGGTTTTCCAGCCCTAAAAACATGATTGAACGAGAAATCCAGTTCCCCTCCTCGCTTGCGGTGAACCAGCGCTGTAGGCGGGTTTCCCACCGTAGGCGACTGGTGAACCCGAAGGGGGAGGGGTTAGGGG
>NZ_CAWQOY010000097.1:0-75227 GCF_963896525.1 Nodularia sp. LEGE 04288 | reverse complement strand
GTAGGGGAGCAGGGAGCGGGGAGCAGGGGGGAGAAGACGGTAACTTCCCAATAACTAATGACTAATGACTAATGACCAATAACTGTTAAACACCAATTTCAAAGAGTAAATCTTGCATAGCTTCCGCAGAAATTCCTTGTTGGATATAACTGGGAGCTTCAGGATTGTAAGGGCTTTTGATGCGATCGACACTGAGAATTATGGCTTCATCTGGAATAACTGGTACATCGGGATCAAATGCAGTGGGACGCATCAAGGAACTAGAGAAACCTTTAAAAATGGCAATTTTATCTTGCTCATTGGCTATTTTCACTGTTACTAGTAAGACTTCTTGGGGGCGTTTGATGGTGTATTCTTCCAGGCGCTTACCAATGGAATTATTCATCTTACCTATTGTTGTGTAGCTGAACGTCCCTGTTTAGCAAGCTTAACGAGGAAAAAGTAGCTCAAGCACACTACATAAATGATTAAACTCACCATCCCCAGAAAGCCTAAAAAAGCAGGTGTGCTATTGTAATGAAAATATTGTTTAAAGAGTAAGGGTGCTTCAAACCAAACTTGACAATAGGAACTTTTAATTGCGGTTGCTGAGACAGCACACCCCACAAACGGAATCATGGCTATTGCACCCAAAATCGAATAAACAGTGATACCCCAGCGCCAAGAGTTAAAAATCAGCTTCAAAGGGGTATTTGCTTGATAATCAATTTCATCATTGAGATCCACCCAAAACCAGAGGGAAATGGGAATCAGGATTCTCGCCATCCAGGCGGAGATAAAGCTAACTGGGTACTGAGCAATCATCAAGTAAATCGTGATGGCTAGCAGACTGGATACTCGCCAGTAAATGGTTAACAGGCGTTGCATCCCTTCGGCTTTTTGTACAAATGCCCAAATTAGCAGAATTAGAGGAATAAATACTAAAAATAACAATGCCAGTCGATAGTCAATCCAGACAAGCTGGCGAAACCAAACTTCACTCATAATTTTTTTTTAGATTAGCAATAATAAATTTGAATCAATTATTCGGGGATTTGCCTAATTTCTCGGCAAAAAAAACAAGCAACTGGCAGAAGTTAAACTTAAGTATCTGGCATCATCCTACAGCGTCATCGGCAGAGTTACGGAACTCGCCCCGAAGTTATGAACTAGTAAGTCCAAAAAAACCCGATTTTTAAATGGCTGGAAGTTCGTCTTCAGGATCATCGACCCTCAATAGAAACTTCCTAGACTCACCCAAACCTAGAATTTCTCCAAGGGATGGATTTCGATTTCATCTGGGTTTAGCGCCAAGGTGCAAGATATCAGTAAGTAGATTCCAGTTGCTTGCTTATGCGGCAAAAACAAATTTACCGACTCACTTTCTAGTCTTCGTAAACCCGGCATTCAGCAGCTTCTGGGTTATCGTCACAGTACTGTTCTAGTGAATTTTTTGGCTTCTTGCTACGTTGGTGGGCGGCTTCAGCTTGCAGTTCTTCCACTGCATCCCAAGCGGCCGCACACTCAGCCGAGTTGCTACCTGAGATGTCACAGACAGTACGAGCTTGTTCTACTTCTGTTTCGATGGTTTCTTGGATCTTTTCTTGGATATCGCTCATAGTTTAGTCTCTTTGTGTAATTTTCGTAGCAGTATAGAAAAACTTCAAGAATGGCATCTTTTTGTTCTATAGTTAACCATTCTAACCACTTAGCAGTTACGTTAAGTATTTTAGCTTAATCATCCACGCTGAATACAACAGTTCGGGATCTATGAAGCATTATTTGTAGTATCCGTACTATGAAAGTATAATCATACAATATATTTAGTATATGTAGTAGGGGCAAAAATCAAATACTACTAGACTAACAAAAAAATTAGCCCAAAATTCATGGCAGACCAAATGCAGTGGGCAAATGCCCTATCAACCCGTCCTTCTTTAGAAGCAGCTGTTACAGATGTAGTACAACAGGCTGTCTCGTCCTTAACAGTACCTGCTGATTTAGGGCTGGTATTCATTTCGTCTGCTTTTGCGAGTGAGTATTCCCGGCTTTTACCTTTGCTGGCTGAACAACTTTCAGTACCTGTAATGATTGGCTGTAGTGGTGGTGGTGTAATTGGTACTACAGCTACGGGAGAACCTCAAGAATTAGAGGCACAACCTGCTATCAGCCTTACTTTGGGGTATTTGCCAGGTGTGAATATACAAGTTTTTCATGTTCTGGCAGAAGAATTACCTGACATGGATAGTTCACCAGATGCTTGGATAAATTTGATTGGTGTGCAACCATCTCCAGCGCCCCAATTCATTTTGCTGTCTAGTGCCTTTTCTTCGAGAATTAATGATTTATTGCAGGGGTTGGATTTTGCCTACCCTGGCTCGGTGATCATCGGGGGACAGGCTAGCACGGGGGGTGCAAGTCAGATATCTCTGTTTTGTCATGATGCCTCCGGCGAGCAGCAGCAACGCCTGTATCGTGAGGGAACGGTAGGTTTGGCTTTGAGTGGCAATATTGTTTTAGAAACTATTGTGGCTCAAGGTTGCAGACCCATCGGCCAGCCGATGCAAGTCACAAAAGCTGAACGTAATATCATTTTGGAACTAGATGAAAAAGTGCCTCTGGTGGTGCTAAGAGATTTGATTAGTAGCCTGAGTGAACAAGAGCGGATGTTGGCACAGCACTCTCTGTTTGTGGGCATAGTGATGGATCAATTTAAGCTGTCTTTACAACAGGGAGATTTTTTAATTCGCAGCATCTTGGGGGTAGATCCATCTGCGGGGGCGATCGCCATTGGAGATATCGTCCGTCCTGGTCAACGTCTACAATTCCAACTGCGTGATGCAGAAGCCTCGGCGGAAGACTTGGAATTACTTCTAGAACGTTATCAAAGTCAACAATTTTCCCAACCCTCGGCGGCGGCGGCTTTGATGTTTGCCTGTGTGGGTCGTGGTCAAGGTCTTTACGGCAAGTCTAATTTTGATTCCGAGTTATTTAGGCGCTACATTCACGATATCCCCATAGGTGGCTTTTTCTGTAATGGCGAAATCGGCCCGGTTGGTGGTAGTACTTTTGTACATGGCTATACCTCAGTTTTTGGGATTTGCCGCCAAATGAGTGCTGAGTTCTGAGTCTTTCCCCCGGCTCCCGGCTCCCTCATCTGCCCTTCCCTAACAAAAGAGTGCTGTTGTTATCAATTAGGGTAGGAATACCACTGGCGATCGCACCATAGGACTGAATATGGCGACTCACTGCTGCGGGAAATTGGGGATAGTCTAACAAAGCATCCCCATCGGCAATATTTGCCCAAAAGTCGCGCAGAACAGGAGCTAATTTTTCTGCCTCTGCCAATGGGAGGTTTAAGGGATACTGAGTTAATAGTTTAACCAGGAAGGGGAAAGAGCGATCGCCCATCCACTGGCGTGAAAAATGTTGCAGCTTAGGAAAATCAGGTACTGTTTCTACTCGATGTGAGAAAATTTGGAGCCATTCTCTACCGTAGTTATCCTGTTGAAACTCAAACACACGATAAGGGTGAGGATAACTAACTAAAGAACCAGTGGTGATGTCATAAACGCCTTGTGAGTAAGCAATATCCTGAATGTGTAAATGTCCTGTAAATACCAACTTGACTCCATAATGTCGCAGGATTTGCAACAGTTGGGGAGAATTTTCTAACATATAGCGCTTACCTATGGGATGGCGCGATTGTTCGGGCAGATGCTCAACCACATTGTGATGTACCATTACCAGGACTAATTCATCCTTTGCGGCTGCTAGTACCTCTTCTAACCATTTGAGTTGTTCAGTATCCAAACGCCCTACTTGCTCACCCTCTGCATTAAAAAAGTTAGAATTCAAACCAATTAGCCGAACTCCAGGCAACAATTGATGTGTATAGTAAAGTTGCCGAGGATTTTCGTAACCAAACTTGCGGTAATAATGAGGAAAATCAGCAAACCCAATTGATTGCTCATTTGCCATGACCACAGGAACGTCATGATTACCAGGAACAACATAGGTAGGAAAAGGTAGCTTGGCTAATCTTTGTTGTAACCAGAGATGATTTTCGGGTTCGCTGTGCTGAGTTAAGTCTCCTGGAAGCAAAAGGAAATCTAAATTAAGTTGTGTTAAATGTTCTATTACACTTTCAAAAGCTGGGATACTCACCTCCACCAGATGAAATCGGCTAGGATGATCCCAGATAGTATGGGGAAGGGCAATATGTAGGTCGCTAACTACGGCAAAGCGAAAATTTGGAGCCATTGATTTCTACGATAATGTTAAAAGCAAGCTAAAAAAACTCTTTTCTACAAAGTATAACGCTTGCTTATAAATATTGTGTAGTAGCACTTTTAAGTCTGATTTTTTCTAATTAGTACCAAGTTGATAAATTTACCTTTTCAGGCTATTTTTTCGCCCCCTTAGCTTAATCACATACGAAGTAAAATTCGACTTCACTAAAATCACGCATCTTCGATAAAAAAGTAGAAAGAATCATCACTACAAAAAGGATGAGAAAATTCCCATAGCAAATTTCCTTGAGCGTATTCTGCAATGTCATTCACATCAGAATGGAAATCGACGTATCCCCCTAGTACCGCCGTGAAGTCAAAAGTCAAAAGTCAAAAAGTTTATAAAATGGGCTTTTCATGGATTTTGAATGCTCTGTTGATTTACGCTAACTTGTACTAGCTTGTCTCCTCGCATTCCCGTACTATTCTCATAGTCATAGTCTGAAATCCAAGAAAGTAATATTATTAGTATTGCGATCGCTTCGCAGCGCTGACGCGATCGCCTATTCACGCTCGTTTTTCAAGAAAGTAGGAGTATCAATTTTGGCAGTAGTCCGAGTCCGCCAACACGTAAATCCACTGGCAAAAAAGTATCAAACGCCAGCAAATGCCCTAGAATGGGAAAAAGTTTATCCACAGCCAACCCAACCACTACATCTAGATATTGGCTGCGCTAAGGGCAGGTTTTTGGTGCAAATGGCGCAGATAGAAACCAACTGGAATTTCCTGGGTTTGGAAATTCGGGAACCGTTGGTGGTGGAGGCGAATCAGTTACGCGGTGAGTTGGGTTTAACTAATCTCCATTATTTATTTTGCAATGTGAATAACTCATTGCGCTCGCTGTTATCTTCTCTACCTACAGGGACTTTACAGCGTGTCACCATTCAATTTCCCGATCCTTGGTTTAAAAACCGCCATGCGAAACGCCGGGTAGTACAACCGGAATTAGTGGCAGAATTAGCTCATTATCTGGCGGTTGGGGGAATTGTGTTTCTGCAATCAGATATTGAGTTTGTCGCTGTAGAAATGCGCGATCGCTTTGCCGAAAATGCCGCTTTTGAGCAACTGGGGACAGAAGAATGGTTAACACAAAACCCTTTACCAGTGGCGACAGAACGGGAAATAGGGACTCAAAACAAAGGTGAACCAGTTTATCGGGCTATTTTTGTCAAAAAATCTTCAGTACCCTAATTGAAGCCATAAACCTTTATTTGCTAAGATTTGCTAGGCGATAATTTTAAAACAGGGCAACTCTTCATCACTATGCCAACATCTGCAATTGACGTTAAAGACGCAGCAGCTATCCAAGCCGCAACAGAAGGGGTTGCTGTATGCGATCGCTCTCATTGGGGACGCATCCGTGTTTCTAACGATGACCGTATCAGGTTTTTACACAATCAAAGCACTAACGATTTTCAAAGCCTCAAGCCAGGACAAGGCTGTGATACCGTGATGGTTTCATCCACCGCCCGGACGATTGACCTAGTGAGCGCCTATGTTTTAGAGGATGCAGTGTTGTTGCTGACTTCCCCTAGCCGTCGTCAAGCTCTCTTTCAATGGCTGGATCGCTACATCTTTTATGCTGATAAAGTGCAACTGCAAGATGTCACAGATGAAACATCAACCTTCAGCCTCATCGGTGCAAAAAGTGACAGTATTATAGAAAAGCTGGGTGCTGGCTCAATCATCGGTCAACCCTACGGTAATCATCTCTTACTTGAAGGTGGGGTAATAGTGGCTGTGGGTAGTGGATTGGCGGAACCTGGATATACGCTGATTTTGCCAAGTTCCGAAAAAGAGCAAGTATGGCAAAAGATTTTAGAATTAGGGGCGGTAGAATTGAGCGATCGCGCTTGGGATATGTTACGTATTCTACAAGGGCGACCAGCCCCAGATGCGGAACTGACAGATGATTACAATCCCTTAGAAGTCGGTTTATGGCAAACAATTTCTTTTAACAAAGGTTGCTATATCGGTCAAGAAACCATCGCCCGATTAAATACATATAAAGGTGTAAAACAATACCTCTGGGGTATCCGCTTGAATGCACCTGCATCAGTTGGTAGTGCGATTACGATTGGAGATGAAAAAGTTGGTAAGCTGACCAGTTATACTGAAACTGCTAATGGTCATTTTGGACTAGGTTACATTCGCAGCAAAGCTGGCGGTGTTGGCTTAAAAGTCCAAGTAGGAGAAGTTGAAGGTGAAATAGTAGAAATACCGTTTGTTTCTCATCAATACCCTGAATAAACAATTTAAAATTCAAAAATAAACATTTTAAACAAAGAATGTAGAGAGGTTTCATGAAACGTCTCCACAAGAAAAGGTCTATTTCATCTGCGGTTAAATAAATCTTCTCTTACCCATTCTAATTTCGCCAGCTTTCCCAAAATAAAATTATGAAAACAGTCACCGAATTGCCAGCTCGATTGGAACATTACTACCAGCAAATCAAGACGATTATCCTAGCGCGTCAGAATCCAATTACTGGTTTGCTTCCTGCGAGTACAGCAATAACCGCCCACGGTGATTATACAGATGCTTGGGTACGAGATAACGTTTACAGCATTTTGGGAGTTTGGGGTTTAGCACTTGCATATCGCAAGATTGACGAAGATAAGGGACGCACCTATGAACTAGAGCATAGTGTCACCAAGCTGATGCGGGGGCTGCTATTTGCGATGTTGCGTCAATCCCATAAAGTAGAGCAATTTAAACATACTCAGTCGCCCCTGGATGGTTTACACGCCAAATACAACACCGCTACTGCCGATATCGTGGTTGGTGATGACGAATGGGGACATTTGCAACTTGATGCTACATCTATATTTTTACTGATGCTGGCACAAATGACCGCTTCGGGATTGCAAATTATTTACACCATTGATGAAGTAAATTTTGTGCAAAACTTGGTTTACTACATTGGACGCGCTTACCGCACACCAGATTTTGGCATTTGGGAACGAGGTAATAAAATTAATCATGGTAGTGCTGAATTAAATGCTAGTTCAGTGGGTATGGCTAAAGCAGCGTTAGAAGCTATCAATGGACTAGATTTGTTTGGTGTGCGTGGTAGTCAAGCCTCAGTAATTCACGTTCTACCAGATGAAATCGCCCGCGCCCGAATTACTTTGGAATCTTTGTTACCGAGAGAATCGGCTTCTAAAGAAATTGATGCCGCACTGTTAAGTATTATTAGTTATCCAGCCTTTGCGATCGAAGATGTGCAACTACGCGATTCTCCTACGGAGACGCTTCGCGATCGCACATTTAATGATATTGTTCATAAACTCCAAGGAAAATACGGCTGCAAACGCTTTTTGCGTGATGGACACCAAACGGTTTTGGAAGATGGTCAGCGCTTACATTACGAACCTGCGGAACTGAAGCAATTCGAGCATATTGAATGTGAATGGCCTTTATTTTTCACTTATTTATTTTTAGATGGGTTATTTCGCGGTAACAGCCAGCAAGTTAAAGAGTACCAAGAACTTTTGCAGTCATTACTCATTGAACGTGATGGTATAGGTTTATTACCAGAACTTTATTATGTACCAGCCGAAAACGTAGAAGCTGAAAGGTTAAAGCCCCAAAGTCAAACTCGGTTACCTAACGAAAATATCCCCTTAGTCTGGGCGCAAAGTTTATATTTTCTCGGTCAGCTATTAAATGAAGGCTTAATAGCAGTTGGGGATATTGATCCTCTAGGAAGACATTTGTGTGGGAGAAAAAATCGGGAGGCTTTGGTACAAATTGCCTTGATAGCTGAGGATGAAGATTTACAAGCAAAACTAGAAGTTCATGGAATTGAAACTCAAACACCAAAGCAAGTAGAACCGATTCAAGTCAGAAAAGCTGGCGAACTTTCCGCTATTTATACTCAAATTGGCCGGAATAACAAACTGGGTTTAACTGGTCGTCCAGTGCGGCGTTTGCGGAGTTTGACTACATCTCGATTTTTTCGGATTCACGGTGAGACAATTGTATTTTTACCTTCGTTTTTGGATTCGCAACAGTTTTATTTAACCCTTGATTACCACTTTCTCCTCGATCAAATCAGAAGTGAACTCGCTTACATTCAAGATTATTGGATTGATTTGGGTCGTCCTACCTTGACTTTAATGTTGACCCATACCATGTTAGAAATCGGTTCTGAGGCTTTATTAGAACTGATGCAAGAACTGAAAGATGGAGTGTGTAACGGTGTCCAGGTAAAATTGGGACGACTAAATCAATTGATGCTGACATCGAAGATGCAAAGGATTGATTTTCTTCAAGATGCAGACTTCACCCAATCGCCGATGCAAAATGCCGGGCTTCGTTGCTATTACTTGGCTTATCATCCTGGGGGAAACTGGCGTTTAGGACATACCCAAGAATTCCAGATGGAATGCGAAACCAACTTGAAATTGCTGCTTTCTTCTTTGCGCTCATCAGAAAATATCTATGAACAAATTGAGTTATTACAAACTTTAATTCGTTTGCAGGGGCTAACATTTGATACAGGTTTTGGTGGTCCACAACGTCCCGTAACAGCAGCTGATTTACTCGATGAAGTCTACACCAAAGCCGGGGATTTAGGCATTTGGGCGGTGGTGCGTCGGGCGGCTGGATTAAGACAGATGGTTGATATCGGCTTGTCAGATACAGTCACGAGTATTTTGGTGAGGGGAAAGCAAATTGCTGTGGGTAGAGCTTACAGTCAGTCTTCACTGATTTCTGTACCTATGCCCCACAAGGAAATTACTGAGAAAATTAATCATTTTTGTCGTGAAGATATCCGCGATCGCGTCCTCACACAAGAAATTATCATCTATCTTGGGGTGTTAATGCGATCGGAACCTGAACTGTTTCAAGGTTTGCTAACTCTGAGAGTTGGCTATCTGATCTTATTAATTACCAGTGAATTAGCCCAAGAATTGGGTGTGACTCAAGATGAAGCCTATGAACGCTTGATGGAACTTTCACCTTTTGAAGTAAAAATGCGCTTGCATCAAGTATTAACCGGTTACACAGGCACAAGTAAATTGTTACGCCAGCAGGAATCACTGCACGTTAAGCAAAAAGAAACTGATATTGCTTGGGTAGTTCTACCCACAAATGAAAAAGAAGAAAGCACAGTTCCCCCAGGTGGCTGGCGGAGATTTCGTCAAGCAGAAGGAGCGCTAAACCGCGTACCCAAAGATTTCTTCCAGCAGGTTTGGCTATTAATGAAACATTGTAAAGGAATTGTAATTGGCGATAAACTAGAGCGCCGCAATCGTTTAGATAGTGAATTGATTTTATCCGAAATGACCCCCGGCGAAAAGAACTTTGCCCTGAGAATCGAACATTTACTGAATAAAATTGAAGCTCCCGAATACCGCAAAGTGAATATTGAAGCCTTAATGGAATTAGCGACAATAGTGGCTAATAATCCCAGCTTACAAATTGAAGAGTATATAGTCTTAGATGTATTAATTGGCCATGCAGTGCGGTTAGCATGGTTAGAACAGCATCCCGAAAGAGGCGATCGCTATGATGAAGATAAAGCCTCAGCCTGGAACTCCTTTTATAATACCTCACCTCAAGATTGTGTAAATTGTATTCTGAAAGCCTTTAGATTCTTGACAGAATTTATGGAGGATATCTAAACGCAAAGCAGCGGAGACGATGAGGGAGATCCTTCTCAGCGTACCTCTGCGCTGACCTCCGCGGGACTCTGCGTTTAAACTCCTACTTAACAGACACAGCATCAACATCAACAGTTTCAGCACTAGGTTCTTCAGAACCCTTGCGAGCCTTCAAAGCAGCGATCGCCAACCCAGACAACTCAGTAAAAAGCACAGACAAAACTAAAACGTCATCAACTTGTCCGAAAATGGGTATAAAGTCAGGTACAAAATCTATGGGGCTGAGAATATAAACCAGTGTTCCTAAAATTACCCACCAACGGTACTTGGGATTCCGCAGCAAATTCCGATACCAGGTGTACAGTGATTGGATTGAAAAATTCATATATTGACCCTCCAGTTATTTTTAATTTTGACAAATTATGCGAAAAATTCCCGGTAGGAATAACCGCCCCAAATAGCAGGGTCACATTTGACGATTCAGAATTTACCCGTTTTTTTTGGTTGAGGTTATTGGTGATATTCCTCCTCCCCAAGCTGATAAACAGGAAATGTTGGAGATTTTAGCACCTGAGCATCCTCTTGGGCGGTTAGCCCAACCAGAGCGTTTGAATGAGGAGGCGATCGCACACATTGTAGATGAAAATAATGAATTATGGCTATCAGTCGCCAGTGTTTGGGAAATAGGTATAAAAGTTACTTGATTATTTCTTCTAAAATTTCTACAGCCTTTTTGACATTCTTATACCAATTAGATACACTATGGTAGCTCATACCGACACTTTTACCATGAGCTATTTTATGACGATTAATCACCACACTATCTATAGAGTCTTTTATTTCATCACCAATTTTTTCAGTGAATTCGCTTTGCCAAGTTTCGCTAAATTTGCCTAATATTTCGGTAATTCTACTTGTTTTACAGTTTGTTATAGATTCTATCTGTTTGGTCACAAATTTTTGAATATTTTTTGTAGCTTTCTTTTCACAATATTTTTCTAATAAAACCCTTAAAGATTCCTCAATGAATCCTGATATCAAGATACATAGATATTTTGACCATTCACTTTGAATCTCTGGTTCTGTAAAACAAGCAACTTTTTTAAATAAATTATCTATTTTCTGACGATGAGCTAATATAGATTGATTCATAACTGCGTATTTCTATAAAGCTCTCTAACATCCTCCAGCCTCGTCATGAGATTTTTTTTACTTGTGGTCGAGGGTTTAGCTAATGACCAGAAATGCTTGTCATGAATCAGCAATTCGTAAAATTTTTTAAATTTTGAACATTCCAAACCTTTTTCTAACTCTTGAGCAGTTAGAAGCATGACGGTATCAAAAAGAATGTTGAATGATTTTTTCTCATAAAAAACTTTAGTTCCTATACAATTTTTGAGGAAAGATATTGTTTTGAAAAATATATTTTTTATCTCGTTTTCGGAAATTATATCTAAATCTTTATTTTTTAACATAAATTGATTTAAAAAATTGATCATATCACCTGAATAATTTTCTAAATCGAAATGTAGAGCCAAAAATCTTAAAATATGCTCTTGTTCATTAGCGCGAATATCTTCCTTACCATAAAGCTCTCTCCAGATTTCATTTTTTGATAAATCTTGAAGCAATTCGCTAAAAGAACCATGATAAAGAGCATTCCGAATTTCCTGCGCTTTTAAGGGAGTCCCAGTAGTATTAAGTCGTTCAAATAGATAAAACATTCCACGCGGATCATAATTTTCAGATATGATTATGCAGTGGATTATTGCATTGTCAAGGTCACGTCGCTCCGATGGAGGTAATGTGGAATAAGTTAAGCCTTCTAACTGTGGGACAACACCTTTAAGCTTAAATACTTTATTTTTCCCATTAGAAAAAGATTCTTGAAAGAAATACTGCAAAGTTTTCAGCCGTTGCTGTCCATCTATAACAAGATATTTTTTAGAAAACTTATCTTTAGCGAGAAAGAGTGCAGGACTAGGAAGACCAAGTAGCAAGGTTTCAATAAAGCGTGATGCTTCTTCTTCTTTCCAAACATACTTTCTCTGAAACTCTGGAATAATAAATTCTTCGTCTTCCATCCGTTTCACTAATGTATCAACAGGAAAGTCAGCACCGTAATATTCTACTTCTAGCCTGGGACTTTCGCTTGTTTTTATATCGTAGTTCATAGGTTCTTTATACATTTATGCTAAGTAGATTAGTGCTTAGGTTGCACATACTCTTAGATCGTAGCCTACCCGCTAGTTTATAAGCTGCTTTCATTTAAGATCCTCTGGACATCATACTATAAGGTAAAACCATCTAACTTGACCTGAAACAAGTTTTAAGCAACCAAGAATGGGCTTTTGCTTAAGACATTGCCATAATTTAAATCCGATGCTCGCTACGCGAACCGCCAAAGGGATCGCTCTTAACATTCCCCACCATGCAATTTGAGTATTTCTGGTATATTGTCGCACTCAGCGAACAGTTACAACCTAACAAGGTATGAGCAACAACTATTTTAGGAGAATGGTTAGCAATATTGGGCAACGCAGAATGAAATAGACCTGCCCCAGGTAATATGGAAGACGCTACTGATTCTCTGTCGTCAAATATCTGTCCGACGATTTTGTATAAGAATATGGTAATTATGCATTAATCTTTAGAATTAAAATGCCTTGGGATTGCTGCTGTAGAAATGGAGGGAGGAAACCTAACCAGTGGATATTTTAGATTTGTTTGAAAAGGGCGGCCCAGCCATGTGGCCCCTGCTTGTTTTGTCAGTTCTGTCTATCAGTGTGATTTTCGAGCGTCTGTGGTTCTGGTTGCGAATCATGACTCAAGAAAAGGAAATAGTGGATCGTGTCCTCAACGCCGCCCAGGATAGTTGGGAAGTAGCTGCCGATATTGCCAAAAATGCCACCCATCAGCCTGTGGGAAGGTTTCTCTATGCCCCCTTAAGCTATCCGAAACGTGATCCGGAAACCTTCCGACTAGCATTAGAGTCCACCGCCGAAGATGAATTAGCGGGAATGCGCCGGGGTGAAAAACTTTTAGAAGCCATCATCGCCCTCTCACCTCTGTTGGGATTGCTGGGTACGGTTTTGGGTTTGATCCAGTCTTTGCGTTCAATTCGCATTGGCGATTTGGGTACTGAGTCTACAGCTGGTGTGACTACTGGTATTGGTGAATCTTTAATCAGTACAGCTACTGGATTGATAGTTGCGATTATCAGTCTAGTGTTCTATCGCCTATTTCAAAGTTTTGTAGTTGACCAAGTGAAAATTTTTCGCAAGGCGGGAAATGAGATGGAATTGTTATATCGTCAGTCTCCGCCTGACTATGACAAAATTGCCTCCGTAATCACGGAGGAATCTACACGAGAAATTGCTCATCCTCCCCGCAAGCGAGATAAAAAACCGTTTCCTAAACCTCCTGAACCCCCGAATAATACACCTGATTCCTTAGATCCTCTAGATCCTGAGACTTAGTTAACAAATGAAAGTTAATCTGCAAACTCCAGTTGAAGAAGCACAAATTCAAATCCTTCCCTTAATTGATGTCGTTTTTTGTATCCTGACCTTCTTTCTGTTGGCAGCTTTGCAATTTACTCGACAACAGGCAATTAATATTGATTTGCCCAAAGCTACTACAAGTACAGTTCCTGGTGTCACCTCACAGGCTGCCACTCAAATTGTGACTATTGATGCCGTAGGTAATCTTTACGTAGAAAAACAGCCTGTACAACGAGATCAGCTAGCACAAAGCTTAAGGCAATATCTCCAAGCCAACCCCAGTGGGATTTTAGTGCTAAATGCATCACGCACAGCCACCTACAATGATGTGATTACAATCTTAGACTTGATGCGGCAAGTGGGTGGCGATCGCGTATCCTTGGGAATTATACCAGGCCCATCTCAACTACCCAACGACTCATTTAATCCACCCAATTTTCCCATGAGTCCGGGAGCCGTACCGGCACCAGTTCCGGGGGTAAATCCTGAGATGATGACCCCAGTTTTCCCCAACGAACTAGCGCCCCAAGTACCTGTAGCACCTGAAACAACTCCTACCCCTTAACAGTGAAATTGCTCAACAAGGGGAGACAAAAATTCCCCTTGGACTGCGGATTTAATCAAGTACACAACCTCACCCCCAACCCCTCTCCTTAGTAAGAAGCGACGGTGTACACACAAGTGATCGAATCGCCCCCTAACCCTCAATTATGGGTGAACAAGAATTTTCCAAGTCCCCCAAACTTGGGGGATTTAGGGGGTAAAACAGGCTCAAACGCAGAGAGGAAGGACTTGTGTGTATACGATGATTAGTAAGAAGAGGGGAGGACTTCACGTAATTCAAAGACGAGGTGAGGTCAAAAACCTTTGTTTGCAAGTTATTTAAGCTAAACCTAAAGATATCCGAAATAATTTCTGTTTAGATCAAAAAATCTGTTAATTTACAAATAATTGGTGAAGCTTCAAAAATTTCTTTATCGTCAGACTTAGTAATTTAGCGCCAATCACCGTTCGCGTTTCAAGGGTTGTGGCATGAATATTGTGACGCTTTTAATTGTTTGGGTAGTAACATCTATCAGCTTGTTGATTATTAGTAAACTGCCTTTGGGAGTTGAAGTTGACTCTCCCAAAAAAGCCTTTTTTTCGGCGGCAGTTCTCGGTATTGTCACAGCAGTAGTGAGACCAATTTTAAGCCTCATATTTACAGTACCAAACTTACTGACATTGGATTTGTTATCCGGCATTTTCACATTTATGATTGCCGTGGTCTGTTTTAGTATCGCGGCTTGGTTAGTCGAGGGGTTTCGCCTCCGTTTTGGCATCTGGAGTGCTGTACTAGGGGCTTTTACCCTGACGATCATCAACAGCCTGATCTACAAATTATTAGGCGTGTAAATAATTACTAATTAGTAGTTCGTAATTCGTAATTAATTAAGGTTATAACTCCTCAATCTATTTATTTATGGAAAAAATAAACTTTTTTCCGTCGATAACAATTACGAATTACGAGTTATCAATTACGAATTATTCAGTTGGGGGAGCAACTGGGGTAGTTGTTTGTTGTTGACGCTGTTCGCGTTTTTTGCGATCAGCCGAGAGCATATCTGCCATAACTATGATCGCTTGAGCCATCTTTTCTAGGTTAGAACTGTACAGTTCCAAATCCTTGCTGAGTTTTTCATCAGATAGATGTAAACCAGTCGCAATAGTTTTAAATGCTTCAGTGCGTTGCTTTTCATCCTTGACTAATTCTGGATCGGACTGTTCTAACAACGTGAATAAACCAACTGCAAATAAGCGGCTGTATTTAAATTCAGGATTGTTAGCGATCGCTTGCAATTGTGCTTGCAAGTCAGAATCTCGATCTAAATGAGTGCTTTGGCTTAACCATGCAATTAAATCATTGACTGGGATGTTTTTAGCCAAAGCTTGTAGCCGTTCAGCATCCTGTCGGTAGCGTTGCGGTTCTTGCTCTAAAGCCTGACATAAGGACTGGAAAATTGATTCCTGATCTCTTTCTGGTAGGTAGCCTTGCATAAAGCGATCAAAGCTTGTGACGACACCCAAGGCATAAATTGGATTGTAGTTAAAACCGCTATTGACCGATAGTAGATGCATTTCTACCATCAACTCTTCTACCACCCGACGATAAATTGTGTTAATGGGCCGGGTGTGAAGAGAGTAAAAAGCTCGCTTTGTATCTGAAACAGTACGGACGTTATTCACAAATAAAATGTTAAGAATGTTAAGGGCGACGTTATTATATTTTGTCGCTTAAAGGCTACTTTGCCAAGTTCAGGTTTCCGATCAGTGTCATCTATGAGTTTTGCGCCAAATTTAATTGCCCTGGGTGAGTATTTAGCTGGTAAATTTGATAATCAAGAACAAGCTTTAGCAGATTCCGCTTGGTTTGTCCATTTACATCTTTGGCAAAGACCAGTGGATCTGTTTACAGAAGACAGTATCACCTTGTTTGCCGAGCAAGCTAATATTGTCAACTTAGACCATCCCTATCGCCAGCGAATTATGCGGTTGATGTCGGGGCGCAGTCCTGATGCACCCTTGCAGCTACAGTACTATATGTTTAAAGATCCCAGTGCCTTCAGTGGTGCAGGACGTAATCCGGCTTTACTCAAAACATTGACGGTGGATCAATTAGATTTACTACCAGGCTGCATCCTTACAGTTACAGAAACATTAGCTGCCAACAGCTATCAGTTTACTGCTACTCAACCGCCAAATACTCGTTGCTGCTTTACTTATCTGAACCAGACTGTCCAAGTTTCTTTGGGATTTGTCGCCACAGCCGTAGAGTTCCACAGCTACGATAAAGGAATTGACTCGGATACGGGCAAAGCCACCTGGGGAGCCATTTTAGGCCCTTATCGCTACACAAAACGAGAACAGTATTGACACTCACGAGACTCCAATTTTCTTTGTACAGGCGCGATTGATCGCGTCTGTACGCAGCATTTTGTTAACTGGCGATACTACGGGGTACGCCTTCTAAAGCTTCCTCTTGGGTTTCAAAGATTTCAAATACTGTATCCATCATTGTGACTTCAAATACGAGTTTTGCTTCTGGATGTACATTACAGATACGGAAACTGCCCTTGACTTTATCAGCATCACGCATCCCCGCCACCAAAGACGTGAGACCAGAACTATCAATAAAATTTACCTGACCGAGATTGACAACAACATGGTGACTGAGTTTGGAAATACATTCCTGTAACTTCAGACGAAACTGCCAAGCTGTAGTGATATCTAAGCGTCCTGCTGGTGTTAAGACAATAACGGTATTGTCATCTTGGGTTGTGTATGTGGTTTGTTCTATTTGAATCACTAAGCCTCCCCCTGGCACTAGTCTAAATTGAGTTTGGGATTGGTGAGCCAAAAAAAACTTGTTTTGAGAATTTTTACTTTCACATCACGAGAAAACTTTCCAGTGATTTTGTCAGTTAATTGACTCACCAGCCACCGAATTATCCAGTATTGATACTTGAAATTAACAAGATACAGATGACATCTACTAAACTAATTGTCAGCAATACAGTCTAGGCTTCTCAGTGACTTCTGCGATAGCCTTCGGCAGGGCGTAGCCCATCGCATCGGACATTTCCTGAGCTTTGGCTTTAGGTCCCTGTGATGCCCTATCGGTGACATTTAGTAGTTTAACTCACCACAACACTGATGAGTAGCTTTTAAGCGCTAGGTGTCCAATTTACCCAATCTTGAGGTTTAAGGAAGGTTTCATACAACTCGGCTTCTGGAGTATTGGGTTGTGGCTGATAACCGTATTCCCAACGCACCAAGGGTGGTAAAGACATCAAAATAGATTCTGTCCGTCCGTTGGTTTGGAGTCCAAAAATCGTGCCTCGGTCATAAACCAAATTAAACTCTACATACCGGCCGCGACGATAAAGTTGGAAATTCCGTTCGCGATCGCCATATTCCATCCCATGTCGCCGTTTCACAATTGGCACATAAGCAGGCAAAAAGGCTGCACCACAGTCTTGGACAAAAGCAAACAATTCTTCCCAACTGCGTGGTGCTGGTTTTCCCACTTGGTCACTGTATGCAGCCGCCGCCCCATGAGGGTCAGTACCACCATACAAACCACTTTCACTGTGTTGATAATCAAAAAATAGACCACCGACACCCCGTGTCTCATTCCGATGCTTGAGGTAGAAATATTCATCACACCAGCGCTTAAACACTGGATAATACTCCGGGTTATGCTTGTCGCAAGCCTGCTTCAGCGTTTGATGTAAATGTGTTGCATCTTCGGCAAAAGGGTAATAGGGTGTCAAGTCAACACCACCACCAAACCACCAAACTGGCCCAGCTTCAAAATAGCGATAATTCAGATGGACTGTCGGCACATAAGGATTGCGTGGGTGTAAAACCATTGAAGTGCCAGTCACATAAAAGCTGTGTCCTTCGGCATCAGGTCGTTGGGCTAAAATTGAAGGCGGTAGACGATCGCCCCAAACTTCCGAAAAACCTACACCTGCTTGTTCAAAGATGGCTCCATCACGTAAGATGCGCGATCGCCCACCACCACCTTCAGGGCGTTCCCAACCATCTTCCTTAAACTTACCGACACCATCTAGCTCCGTCAAGTTTTGCGAAATTTCGTCTTGCAACCGTTGCATAAACTGACGAACCCTAGTCTTAGCCTCAGTCGGTGGTAAAAACTGAGATGATGCTGCTTCTACAGTTGGCGTTTGCGAGTTAGTCAACATAGATTCCCGAACCTAAATTACAATTTCCAAAAAACCACAAATTAGTTCATTTAAACATTTGTGGGCAATACGAGCCAATAATCAGGACGAATTTGCCTAATCTACTTTTTTTTTACTTGTGAGCATTTACGCCATTAATGGGCGTGACTAGAGTTATTTTCCCTCAAATGCGTATAGGCTTGTATATTGACTGAGTTTTATTTGTACTTCTTGATGTAAACATTCTGGTATCAATACCAGACTCTGGTTAATTAGTCTACAACTGGTCTCCACTTTGAGACCTTGATCAGGTACTGTCATCCAGGGTTACTCACCATACCAGAGTTATCAGCAAGTGCATAGCGAGGAGGATTTAGGCAAATGCGAAGTTGGTTATCCAAATTCATCCACCGCAAACATCGCTGGTTTTGCGCTTCTCTGGTAAAGACCTATCGAGAAATTAGTTCTGTTTCTGTAGATGAAATATGGCTAAAGATAGTTGACTTAACCGACGTGTCCTGGCATCCATTGCTCAAAAGTACCAACGTTCCCTACGGATTAGTACCCAAACCCGGATTAATTTACCAAGCCGTCACCCGCTTTTCGCCCATTCCCATCCGGATTTTCGTAGAGCGTGTTAAACCTAACGAAATGTTAAGTATCCGAGTCATGGCCATTCCAGGAATCGAAGAACGGGTGACTTACCGAGTCGAGTCAACAGTTTGTGGAACTTGTTTGTCTTATTCGGTAACCTTCCGGGGTTGGTTATCGCCCCTGATTTGGTCATTATCCCGCCCTTATGCAGATCGTGTGGCACGTTCCCTAGTGGAGTCCGTAGAAAACAAGGCATTGCAAACCGTGTCAGGAAATAAAAATTCACTTTTTTAGGAAATGGGGAGTAGGGGAGGGAAGAGGCAGGGGAGCAGGGAGCAGGGAGCAGGGGGGAGAAGACGGTAACTTCCCAATGACCAATGACCAATGACTAATGACGTTCCAAAGAAAGTTAAGATTTGAGGAGATGATAATAAAATTTTCTTAAATTTTGTTACGGCAGTAACAGTGAAAACAGTATGTACGATGTTCTCGATTCCCGCTCTGTCTTAGAAGTTTTGCGACCAGTAGAAGACCCAGAACTCCGCAAGAGTTTGGTGGAACTGAATATGATTCGCAATGTCAAAATTGACGCTGGTAAGGTTAGCTTCACTTTGGTGTTGACGACACCCGCCTGTCCCTTACGCGAATTTATTGTTGAAGATTGTAAAAAAGCGGTTAAAAAATTACCTGGCGTTACAGAAATCAACGTAGATGTAACCGCAGAAACACCCCAACAAAAAAGTTTGCCAGATCGGACTGGAATTATTGGGGTGAAAAATATTCTGGCTGTTTCCAGTGGTAAAGGCGGTGTTGGTAAAAGCACAGTAGCGGTGAATGTCGCTGTGGCCTTAGCGCAAACAGGGGCGAAGGTGGGATTACTCGATGCCGATATTTACGGCCCCAACGACCCGACTATGCTGGGGTTGGCTGATGCGGAAATTGTGGTGCGTTCCACAGACAAAGGTGACATTCTCGAACCTGCTTTTAATCACGGTGTCAAATTAGTTTCAATGGGCTTTTTGATTGACCGAGATCAGCCAGTGGTTTGGCGGGGTCCCATGCTGAATGGTGTCATTCGTCAGTTTCTCTATCAAGTGGAATGGGGAGAACTGGATTATTTAATCGTAGATATGCCGCCGGGAACTGGTGATGCTCAGTTAACTTTAACTCAATCAGTACCAATGTCAGGGGCAGTAATTGTTACGACACCGCAAAATGTCGCCTTGTTAGATTCACGTAAAGGTTTGCGGATGTTCCAGCAAATGAACGTCCCTGTTTTGGGAATAGTCGAAAATATGAGTTACTTTATTCCGCCAGATATGCCAGATAAGCAGTATGACATCTTCGGTTCTGGTGGTGGTTCCAAGACAGCAGCTGAGTTGGGAGTGCCTTTACTGGGATGTATCCCCCTGGAGATTTCTACCAGAATTGGCGGTGATAATGGTGTGCCAATAGTCGTTGCTGATCCTGATTCTGCTTCGGCAAAAGCATTAAAAGCGATCGCACTGAATATTGCAGGTAAAATATCAGTTGCGGCTCTGACATAATCAATTTCTAGTTTTGCCTGATTCCTGGGCTACAGCCTGGGAATACAAATAAATATTCATCAATAACTTTACAGTCTAAAATCACACAATGTTGTTAAAACGTTCGCGCCCCAAAAGTCGCTGGAAGTCTTGGGTTAAGCCCTGGCAACAAATAGATTGGCTACTATTTTGCCTAACTATTGGTGTCAGTATGTTTGGTGGACTGATGATCATGAGTACGGAACTAACACAAGCAGTAGCTGACTGGTGGGCGCACTGGCTGGTGGCTGGAATCGGTGTTTTAATAGCTTTGTTTTTAGCTCGTACCCGGTATGAAAATCTGATTAAGTGGCATTGGGTAACATACGCCCTAACGAACATCAGCCTGATTGGCGTGATGATTATTGGCACTACTGCTAAAGGGGCGCAACGATGGATTACCATTGGTGACTTCAACGTGCAGCCTTCGGAATTTGCCAAAATCGGGATGATTATCACCTTAGCGGCTGTTTTACACAAGCGCACAGCAGCTAGTATAAACAATGTCTTCCGCGCTTTAGGAATCACGGCTATTCCTTGGGCATTAATCTTTTTGCAGCCAGATTTAGCAACATCCTTGGTATTTGGTGCGATCGTCTTAGGAATGCTGTATTGGGCAAATGCTAATCCAGGCTGGCTGATACTAATGATTTCGCCGATCATTTCTGCGATTCTTTTTAGTATAAGTTGGCCTTTGTCAGAGCCGATAGTTTTATTTAAAATACTATCTTTCGGACTTTTATGGTTAGTTTGGGTAGTCGCTATGGGCATTTTGGGTTGGCTAACTCTCCCCTGGCGTAAATCTCTCCTCAACGGTATTGGTGCATCAGCTATTAATATCTTAGGTGGTAAATTAGGAGTCTTTGCCTGGAACAATCTATTGAGAGATTATCAAAAAGACCGCCTGACTGTATTTCTCAAACCTGGATACGACATTCTCGGAGTTGGGTATCACCAACATCAATCTCGCATTGCTATTGGTGCTGGTGAAGTTTGGGGATGGGGTTTGTTCAAAGGGCCAATGACACAATTAAATTTCGTACCCGAACAACATACAGACTTTATTTTCTCCGCAGTGGGTGAAGAATTTGGTTTTGTTGGTTGTTTAGTAGTATTGTTTATCTTCTGCTTGATTTGCTTTCGCCTATTGCGGATAGCTCAAACTGCCAAAGATAACTTTGGTTCATTGTTAGCTATTGGTGTTTTATCAATGATTGTGTTTCAGCTAATTGTTAACGTCGGGATGACCGTTGGTTTAGCGCCTGTAGCCGGAATTCCCCTACCTTGGATGAGTTACGGACGTTCAGCCATGTTGACCAATTTCATTGCTTTAGGATTAGTTGAATCAGTAGCAAATTTTCGACAACAGAAGCAGTCTTATTGGTCAAGCTTTTAGATAAGTCCGTCGTTGTGATTAATACAGCATATTGCAGGTAAATGGCGTACAAACCAAAATTATAAAACTCTTGTGGTGCGGGCATCTTGCCCGCAATTGGTGTACGCCAAATCAGAACCGCCCTTGTGTAAATCGCGTAGCGGATTGAGATTAATTTAAATCAAGACTGGAACTTTCGGCTCCATTGTTCTGCACATAAACATCTCTGATCGGAAAGGGAATTTGGATGCCTTCTTGTTGATAGCGTTTATGCAATTTCTTAATAAATAAATGTTTAGCAATGCGCTGGTCAAAATATTCATTTACCCGCATATATAATTTAAAATCTATACTACAATCATTAAAAGTATGAAATCTAATATTAGGTTCAATTTCCATTAATTCTGGTGCAACTTCTTGCATGACATCTTTGGCTACTTCTACAGTCACCCTTTCGACTTTTTCTAAATCACTATCGTAACCGACACCCACATCCATTGTTAAAGTAATTGCCTTGACTGGTAGATGATAGTTAGTAAAAATTGCCGATGCCAGCCGAGAATTAGGTACAATAATTATATTATTTTTAAGTTCTTTAATAGTTGTATTTCGCCAAGTGATATCTGTAACGTAACCTTCATATCCATCATCTAATTTGACATAATCTCCAGTTCTGACTTGCTGAGAGATAATCAGATAAAAACCAGAAAATAAATTTGCCAGTGTATCTTGAAGCGCCAAGCCCACGGCTAAACCACCAACACCTAAAGTTGTGACTATGGGTGTAACTTCCACACCTACAGTTTGCAAGAGGATGAGTGTTCCTAAAATTAAAACAGCAATCTTCGCTAGGTTAGAAATTAATGATGCTGGTACTCCTTCGGTTCTCTGGATGAATAAATTCACAAAGCCAGCAGTCAATCTAGCCAAGACTAACGTCACTGTGTAGAGAAATAAAACGGTAATTATTTTTTGCAGGAGACTTTTAAGATCATCATTGATATTCAGAGAAGAATAAACAATTGCACCGAAAAACCCTGCTAGCAAAAACCACAGAAAGGTCATGCGGTGTAAGGCTTGAAATATGATTTCACCACCTGGTATTTGTTTTTCGACAACAAATTTCCTCAGTTTTTTGAAGATAACTTTTTCACCAATTACCCCAGCCAGCAAGCCGACCAGAATAAATGCTATTGGTACAATCCATTGCTGCATCATTAATCTTGAATTATAGATTTTGGTTAAAAATTTTAATGTCTCTGCCGTCAAGATAGCATAAATGGCGCTGACAACAGCGATTACTTGCAAGCGCCAAAAAAATAGTTATATATATTTATGGTTAAGGAACTAGTTGGAAAGTTAACTGAACCTCTTGCCTTGAAATTAAGACTGTTGATACTTTGGACGACGATTGAACCAATAAAGTCCCAACAGGGAGAAACCAATAAGCGCTCCAGGTTCAGGAGTACTGACTGGTGTTCCAGGTCCAGGATTGACTGGTGTTGTGATCCGACCAAACAAGAATGCAGTACTAGCTCTGTTCTCTTCTGTAACCAAACTAGAAATCGGATTCAAACTGTTAGCAGTGCTACTAAAGCCGGCTAGTTGCAGAGTAAATTCTTCTCCATCGATCAAGAATGTCTGATCAGTAAAGCCAGAACCAAAAGTTATCCTGTCATCACAGGGTGTATTACTAATCTGAAAACTCGGACAGGTTACAAAGGGTCCGTTGAGTGTTTCGGCAATATTAAATGTGTATTTGAAGTTTTGTATGCTTCCTATGTCGAGGCTAACGTCTAAATCTACAGCACTAGGACCAGTACCACTACTCACAGGAAAGTTAAAGTGAGTGAATGTACCCAGCAAAAAGTTGGTTTCCGTATCAATAATTACAGATGGTGGTGCAGCACTATCAAACTTGAATCCACTTTGTTCACTACCAAAAAGAGCTGGCGTACCCCAGCGAATCTCATCAGTACCAAGACCATTTATTGATGTCCCACCAATCGGATTCGCCCAACTACCCGTAACTGAGTTTAAAGTAAGACTGGCAGCAACAGCAGGTATGGCATTTGCCAACAATAGGGATAAGGTTGCAGCTGATACAATTGCTGAAGTAGAAATAGTAGATTTACCCAAAGTCTTCATTTCCGGTTAATTCCGATTATTGGACTATAACTGTCGTTTTCAGTATATCACTGCCAAAATTTATTTTTTCATCTTTACCGTAATTTCACAATGCACTCCTAAGTGAAAACCGAAAGAAGGATTTATTTTTTTATATACTGAAGAGTTTTTACTGTGAAAAATATTGTGCTGAATCATGCACCAAGGGAATGGAAGTCACAAGCCAGTTGCTGATTATTTTTGTATTATTACTATTCCCAATACTTTCTCAGTATATTTAGCACGAGAATATGGTTGACAATAAATATTATGGAATTACCAATTATTTACCATCCAGATTATATTGCGCCACTGCCGGCAGGGCATCGCTTCCCGATGTCCAAGTTCCGACAACTTTATGAATTGCTGTTAACTGATGGTGTAGCGCAAACCGAACAATTTCACACACCCAAACGCCCACCCCCGGAGTTAATCGAGTTGGTTCATACTCCAGAATATGTTCAAGCTTATTGCGAGGGAACACTAGAACCCAAAGCACAGCGTCGTATTGGGTTGCCTTGGAGTCCAGCCTTGGTAAATCGTACCTGTGTAGCGGTTGGTGGTACAATAATGACGGCTCAGATGGCACTAACTCAAGGGTTAGCTTGTAATACGGCTGGTGGTACTCATCATGCTTTTCCTAGTTATGGTTCTGGTTTTTGTATTTTCAACGATTTAGCGATCGCTTGTCGCGTTTTACAAAAACTCGGACTTGTAGAGAAAATTCTGATTGTGGATTTAGATGTGCATCAAGGGGATGGTACAGCTTTCATTTTCCAAGGAGATGAGAGTGTATTTACTTTTTCCATGCACTGTGAAGTTAATTTTCCCGGTACTAAACAAACCAGTGATTTGGATGTTCCCCTGACGGAGGGAATGGAAGATGATGCTTATTTGCAAACTTTGGCGAATTATTTACCAGATTTATTAGCGAATATCCAGCCAGATTTAGTATTATACGATGCCGGGGTCGATCCTCATATAGGCGATCGCTTGGGAAAATTAGCCCTGAGTGATACGGGAATTTTTCTCCGGGAAATGCAGGTTTTAAGTACCTGTGTAGGTGCTGGCTATCCTGTGGCTTGTGTTATTGGTGGCGGGTACGCTGATGATATGAAGTCTCTGGTTTGGCGACATTCTTTGCTGCATCGGGCGGCTAGTCAGGTTTATCATCAGTATAGATTATAAGTTGGGTGAAATATGGATTTAGTTTCACGCAGAGGCGCAGAGGCGCAAAGGAAGAGGGAGGAGGAGAATTCGGCGCGGCTTTATGAGGAAATACTATACATTTTTATCTGTGTTCATCTGTGGTTCCTGACTTATTCCCCAAACACTAAAGTTTATTATCTCACTCCACATTAGGAAGTTTAAGATTATCTATGCCCACTTTTGCTAACAATCGCAGTTCAGAAAGCTGGAGCTATAAATGCGTCGGAGCAGTGGCGAAGGATGAGATAATAGATTTACTGGGTGATCAAGTTTGTCTATTTTATGTGCGTCGTCAAGGTGCGGGTAAACATCAAAATGAGGAAATTTGGCAGTTAACAATTGCAACTGATAGAGATGATTTTCCCTTACCTGTAAAGCTGGAAAAGCAAGGGAAAACTTTAGGTTTAATCGCAGCCATTCAAGAAGATGGGCGAGGCGGTTTAAAAGTTTTATCTACTCGGTTATTACAAATTTCACGGGGACAAGCTGATGGTTATGCTGTTCCTTTTCGCTTACGTCTGCTACCTCATGAGCAACATCGTTTAGGCATTCCCAAAGCAGCATTGGCACGGATAGAAAAGATGCCAATTTGTGGTGATCATATACCCACAGAAGACCAATTGCAAGCTTGGAAAGCATTTTTACAAGTTGAGGAAAATATCGCGAAAGCACGTCAGTTTTGTGTGGCTTTTGTCGGTAATGATTATGGGAATAATACCAGACAAATTACTTTTGAAGTAGATGTAAATTCAGCTACTCTCGACGGTTCTGAACAAAATTATTTAAATGTAGCTAGTTTTTGGGAACGGGTAAAACGTTCAAAAAACCAAGAAGTCAAACTTTCGGATACTGTTCCTACAGGAAAACTCACTCATAAAATTCCTAAATTCGGTTCAATTGAAAAAGTTGATCCGAAAAATTGTTTAATTAAAGTTAAATTAGAACGGGAATTGGCTGAATATATCGCCACACAACGTTATCAGCCGCCAGTGAAGGGATTTTTGTTTTTTGATGCTGCTGGTGATATTCAACAAGTGCGGCGGAAGAAAGAAGCCTTAGAACAATTAAAGCACGGACAAACTCAAAATCCTTATTTGGGTAATTTCTTATTCGACGCTTCTCAGGCGAGGCGCATGAAAAAGATTGTCGAACTTCACGCAGATGATTTGTTGTTATCTTCTGCTAATGCTGGACAAAAAGCCGCAGTGGAAAAGGTATTAGCATCTGAGGATTTAATTCTAATTCAAGGACCACCGGGGACTGGTAAAACTACCGTAATTGCGGAGATTTGCTATCAAATAGCCTTGCGGGGTGGACGAACTCTCATTGCTTCTCAAGCTAATCTAGCTGTGGATAATGCCCTTAGTAGATTAGTTCATAACCCAGTGATTCGGGCTGTACGCAAAGGACGCGCTGAGAGAGTCGGGGAAGAAGGACAGCCATTTTTAGAAGACAAAGTGATTGGGACATGGTTGGAAAATACGGCTACTGACTGTGAAAATAGTCTTGGTAAACGTTTGGAAAATGTCCAATTTTTGGGAAATTTGTTGGTTGAATTACCACGATTTACCGATTATTTACAGTTAGAATCACACCTGAATCAGCAACAAAATGAATTTAATCAGCAAAAGGAAGCTTTAGCAGCAACCTGTAAAATTCAAGAAGCAACTTATCAGCAAAGTTTAGATAAAATAAATCAGGTTGAATCTATTCAGTTAGGCTTAGATTATCTCCTCAAAAATGCCCCAAATATCAATTGGGAAGCGCCGGAAGTTAAAAATTCTTTACCACATCTTCAGCCATACACAGAGGGTAATGTTTTAATTCAAGATTTTTTGACAAATGTTAGTCAAGCTATCAATTGCACTGATGAACTTGGTTTAGTGCGTCCTGCTTATGGTGCATTTGGATTAGCCGTTTGGTTAGGTGAAAGTGTAGCTGATAAAATTGCTGATTTTAGAATAGCATTCAGTTACGCCCAAGATGCGATTTTAGTCATGTCGGAAGTTGCAGAAGCGGTATCGATGATTCCACAAAATTCTCCTCATCTGAATCAACCAGAAATAGATGAGCAGGAATTTATCGCCAAACGGCAAATTTTACAGCAGACAATTCAAGGTTGGCAAAATCGCCAACGCGAAATTGATTATGTGATTGCAGCTATTAAGGAATGGAAGTTTACAGCACCTGTGGTATTATCTCAAACAGTCAAAGAATGTCAGCAATCAGGACAAACATTAACAGAAGATTTGGTGCAATTACCACTGGGTTTGTTGATGTTTGCTAATCAATTAAAGTTAACTATAGTACCGAAAAAATATCAGATACATTTGCCAGATTGTCAAGCTTTAGAAAAAGCTTTGATGTATGAAACGGAAGGCGGCTTTGTTGATAGAATCGGTAAACAGTATAATTTTAGTTACTTTTTAGAGCAAAATTTTAGTCAGATTCCCATCGTGCTATCAGCGAGCGATCGCACTCAATGGCGTAAAATCCATGAAGAGTTTAAGAATTATCAACTCCTCAACCCAAATCAGCGCAAGTTGCTGGTGGAAAATACTCAGTTGTTTTTAACCAGAATGCAAACAGTATATGGTAAAGCCTGGGAATTAAATAACCTCGACTCTACTGTGAAATACATTAGCGAAGACTTACTCACAAATATCCTCGCAAATGCGCGCCAATGTATCGCACGAGTTAAGGCTGAAACGGAACAACAGCTTCAGTCTCTCCAACAGCGATTACTTGAACTTGAGAAATACAGAACTACTCAACAACAAATATCTGCTACTTCGTCTCAAATCGAAACTGCTAATTTCAAACTGGAACAAGTTATCCAGATTTTGCAATTACTGAACCAGCAGCAAAATGTCCCTGATAAATTACGGGCTTTAGTTACAGAATATCTGACAACACAATCAAAAATTTGGGAACATTTCCAAGAATTTGCAACTCAGGTAAATGCTGGGGTAAGTTATCTCAGCAATTTAGAAACTTTAATTCCATCAATTGCACCGTTCCAAGTTTTAGAGACTATCAAAAAGTCTTTAGATGAGCAGATATTAATTATAGAACAAGAAAATACACTTGCTCAAAAGCAACTGAAACAAATCCAAACCCAACTAAATAAATTAGATAAGGAACCACAGATACAGCCCAGCGAAGATTTAATTTTATCAAAAAATTGGTGGGAAAATTTCTGGCAAACCATACCTGATAAATTTCAGCCAGCAGATATCCATGCAGATTTATTTAATCTGGAATTTTTACACAGGATAAAAGCACAGTTTGATGCTTGGCAAAATCAACTGACTGAAGAGGAAAATTATCTCAGCCGCTACCAAGATTTTACCAAAGATTGGATCGCCAAAGTCAAAAATCCATCAGAACGCGATCGCAACGATTTAAGACGGATTTATTTAGATAATGCTAACGTCGTTGGAATTACTTGTGTACAAGCTGCAAATTATAATTTTTCCCAAGAATTTAAAGCCTTTGATGTCGTCATCATCGATGAAGTAAGTAAGTGTACTCCACCAGAGTTACTTATCCCCGCTTTAAAAGGCAAAAAGTTAGTCTTGGTAGGTGACCATCGACAATTACCACCCATGCTGGATACTAGCACAGTGGAAGAAGTTGCCCAATCACTTGGAAGTACCAAATCAGAATTGCAATTTTTAGAAGAATCATTATTTAAAATTCAGTTTGAAGCTGCTGATAAAAGCGTCAAACAAATGCTGAATACACAATATAGAATGCACCCCTTTATTATGGGAGCAATCAATCAGTTTTATCATGGTAAATTAGAATGTGGACTTTTAGAACCTGACACCCAACGCGCCCATAATTTGACAGGGGAAATTATTCAAAAAAATCATCATCTTGTTTGGGTGAAAATGCCCAGAGAAGATAAATTTCAAGAAGAACGGGAAAATACTTCCTTTTCTAATCTGCGTGAAATTGATGTCATTGAAAACCTATGTCAGCAATTCGAGGATACTTGGGCTGCTAAAGTTGCTAATGGGGAACCTAAAAAGGAAATTGCGGTAATTACATTCTATGGCGCGCAACTGAGAAAAATTGATGACCGGTTACAATCTGAACTTTTTCCTTCATTGGAAATTCGCACGGGTACAGTTGATAGATTTCAAGGAATGGAACGCGCAGTGGTAATTGTGAGTATGGTGAGGAATAATCATCAAGGCGATGTCGGTTTTGCAAAGAAACCAGAACGGGTGAATGTGGCTTTTTCTCGCGCCCAGGAATTACTGGTAATTGTGGGTTGTCACGACTTATTTACCCGCCAAGGCGGAAAAGTTGGAGATATGTATTTAGAGATTTCTCGTACTGTCGATAGTCAAGGAGGTTTCGTTGATGTTTCTCGCTGCTGCGGCTAAACCTATTGACAACAAACTCATAAATTTAGTAGAGGAAATTACCGCCAAAAATCCTGAATTATCAGTTTTAGCCGCACGGGAATTTCGCTATAGTTTACATCAAACTCCTGTAGAATTGTCTATTCGGGAACCGCGCGAATTTAACGTCCTCGAAGAATTTATTATCCGCGCTGGAATTGAATTTACACCTCCACCCACTGAAGATCAATTAGCATCTATATTGGGACTTGACCCGATATTTGTCCGCAGTACCACTGCAAATCTGCAAGCATTACAAACTTTATCCGCAACATCGCCAATTACAGTTACAGATGAAGGGCGTGATTTTTACGCTAAGGGTTCTGTACCACAACTGCCATATCCTATCCAAATATATGCTGTTTCCGATGCTTTAGACGGCAAGCTGATATTTCATGCTGAACCATTAAATGATGCTTCTTTAACTTTACCTGATTTAGCTGAATTTATCAAAATTGCGCGAAAAATTAATGATATATCTGCTTTATCAATTGAGAAATTACAGAAATGTATTCAGTTGTCAGGTTTAGATTTTCATGTCCCAGAATTGGGGAAAATTGTTACTAGCTGTAAAGTTTTAGCCCCGGCGCAAATCATTTGGAAAAATATATCTTTGTTTGTGGTTTTCGATGCTGGGGAAAATAAATTGAGTATCGAAATCAGAAGCGGTAAGCAAATTTTAGAGTCAGCATCAAAACGAATGGACGTGCTGCAAAGTAAAGGTAAAATACCTTGGCAAACTTTATGCAAATTATCCAATGAAGCTATCAATTTGGAGCGTGAAGCTACTCTTAATCATAAAAATATAGAAATAGAATCTAGACTGGAAAAACTTAGCCAAGGAGCTTTAAAGTTACGCGATGCGGAAATTACTCCCACTTTTCGAGAAAGTTTAAATTCGGCAAAACGTCAAATTCTCATCTACTCTCCTTCGTTGAATAAAGCTGTTATTAATGAAGAATTTTTAACGCTGTTGCAAAAATTGGCTAATCGTGGAGTGTGGATTTTAATTGGATATGGAGTTTCACTAAAAGAAGCAGATGTGGAAATCTCTATATCACCAGAAGTAGCAAAAAAACTCCACGCTATCAAAACGCCTCATGGTTTACCATCTGTACAGGTTTTCTGGCTGGGAAATTCCCATGTTAAAGAAATTATAGTTGATCAAGAAATTCATTTTTATGGATTTTATGACTGGATTTCTTGTGGTGGTGAAAATTTACCACAGGGTGAGTCTGTCTATCAAGTTACTATTCCTCAGCAAGTTGCAGAATCATATCAGTTTCTGGCTCATCGTTGCCAAAATTATGCCCAAACACAATGGAATTTTGCTTTAGAAAACCATGATTTTCAAATGGCTGTAGAATCTTTGTGTGTTTGGGGGGCGCTAAATATGCAAAATATCGCACTCAAGGAGATACAACAAAGCAAATGGTGGGAACTTCTCCCAGTGTGGTTAAATATTCTACTTCACGATTTAACGTCACAAAAAATACTAGATGATTCCATAAATTTACCAACTGCATTTTCTTTGCTGAGTCAATTTTCCGGGGAGGAAGCTTTTATGGAGTCGTTACAGCAGGGATGGCGGAAAGTTATCAATGCGATCGCATCTCACAAACCTGAAACTGCTTTAAACTTACTTAGTCAGCAAGTATGGGCGGAATTTATCCGTCTCAATATTGCTCAGGAGAACGATTCACCGGATAAGTTTATCATGGGACAAAGTTCATCTCCCAAAAAAAAGAAACCGAAAACTTGAGAAATATTTCATCCTATCAATACTTGTAATTTTACAATATATATGTTATTCGATGCTCGGAAAAACTTAATTGTTAAATAATTCTAAATTTTAAGTTAATTTAAATGTAGATGCAGAAATTCGTCTAATTCGATACAATTCTTAGATTAGGAGAGGCGAGGAGAACAAAGTGGTTCTATTAAAAGGCTTCGAGATTGAGATGTATACTGGTACGCCTCAAGGTGAAATAGTCGGTCTCTCCGACAAAATTGTGGACTCTTTGGATGGGTTTGTGCGGGAACCAGATAGCCGCAATGTGGAATACATCACAGCACCACTGAATAATTATGAACAGTTATTGTGTGCTTTGCTACGTCCCCGCCGACAGTTACGCAACTATCTCCAGAGTTTAGGCAATTACACTTTGATTCCTGGTAGTACTTTGTCTTTGGGTGGCAGCGATCGCTTTTTTCGTTCTGACCCCAGTAGCCCCTATCATGACTACATTGAAAATACCTACGGGACAAAAGTAGTTACGGCCAGCGTTCATATTAATATCGGCATCAGTGATCCAGAAATATTAATGCGGGCTTGTCGGCTAATTCGGTTAGAAGCGCCTTTATTCCTCGCCTTGAGTGCCTCATCTCCCTTCCTGGATGGCAATGCTACGGGTTATCATTCCAGTCGTTGGGCTGTGTTTCCGCAAACGCCCGCCCATGTTCCCTTATTTACCAGCCACGCCCATCATATCCAATGGGTGGAATCACAGATAGCTGCTGGAACCATGCAAAATGTGCGGCATTTGTGGACATCGGTAAGACCAAATGGCGATCGCCGTCCTCATGACCTGAATCGCCTGGAATTACGCATTTGTGACTTAGTTACCGATCCCATTGCTTTATTAGCCATTGCAGCCTTCCTAGAAGCGCGTTTGTTGCAGTTAATCGCCAACCCTGATCTCGATCCGTTAACTCAAAGCACTTTTTCCCCGGAAGAACTGCTTGCTATCACCGCCAGGAACGAAGCCGCCGCAGCTACTGCTAGTCTCGATGCTGAATTACAACATTGGCAAGATGGCAGAACTATTATCGCTAGAGATTGGATTGCTGAACTATATGAACAAGTTTGGGCGATCGCTAAACAACATGGTTTTAGCTGTTTTCTTTCTCCTTTGCAGAAAATTCTCCGCGGAGGTAACGAAGCCCAACAGTGGTTACAACTCCACGCAGTCGGTTTTGACTCCCAGCGCGTGATCACTCAGGCTATTGTGGCGACTGAAGAACGGGAAGTTGAACTTGAAAATAAATTGTGTTCGCCTCTGGTAGTTTAAATTTTCTGTTTTCATCCCCAGAATAGATTTGGCGAGAGAAACCCCAAAAATCTTTTCTCTCCCAAAAATTCTTTATGCTTGATGAAAGCCAAAATATGTGCTAGCGCAGGTTTAAAAAAAATTATCTTTTGTTTAAAAAATTTAATCTTTAGGTATGATTTGATATTTATTAATAAAACCTATGAATGGACTCGATCATTAGATAGAAAAGTATCTTTTTAGTATATAATTACACAATTAAGTATTTTTACAGACAATGCCCCAGGTCGTTTTAGTTTATCCGCAAATACCCCCAAACACAGGCAATATTGCGCGTACTTGTGCCGCTACGGGTACAGAATTACATTTAGTAGCACCTTTGGGGTTTGAAATTAGCGATCGCTACCTCAAAAGAGCCGGGTTAGATTACTGGCCTTATGTCAAGCTGCATTATCACGAATCCCTAGAAGCCTTTCAAGCCACACATCAAGAACGTGGAGGTAGGTGCTTAGGCTTCACTGTCAGGGGTAATTTTAATTACACCAGCTTTGAATTTCAAGCCGACGATTGGTTGCTTTTTGGTAGTGAAACCACAGGTTTACCATCAACAATTCTCTCAGATTGTGATGCTACCGTTTATATTCCGATGGCACAGCCTCATGTTCGCAGCTTGAATCTTTCGGTAAGTGTCGCCGTAAGTTTGTTTGAAGCCCGTCGTCAGTTGGGTTATTTACTGTAATTATGGACAGATACTCGGCAAGTAATAATACTGACTAAATCGCCAAGAATCATCCCAGATTGTGATTTTCTCCCCAACAATCACTCTCAGTAGGCAAAAAATATCATGATAATTTATACATAAATATCTGATAACCCTAGTTTTAGTGTGCAACACACACCACAACAAGCGGATTAATATAAGAAATTTGTATATCAAATTCGAGCGTATACCGAATTTGGATGATAAATTTTGATGAACTTAAGTCGGCGTGACTAGGAAAATAAAAATAGTCAAACCTTTTCTCGTCATGTATTTGAGCTATTTTTGGGGAATAGGTAATTTCCAGGAGGACAAAAGTAGTGATAAGTTTGTACGGTTGATTTTTAGGGCTGAATCAACGTAAGGTCTCGTGTTGGTAAGGCGGATCGAGTAGAAAAACCTTGAATATATCTACAGCAGAGGGCAGAGCTTTTCCTGAAGTCAAACTTACCTATTGTTGACAGCCGCAATGGGCTTGGTGAATATATAATTATTCTTCAGTCCTAGCAACCGTTGCACAAGAAGTGAAGACAAAGATCAAAAGCAAACGTTCTATGGTGTGTAGGAGTGAACGGGACAAGTAAGCACAGCAATTTTGAAGTTTTGCATTCCATGTGTGAACTTGTCTAAATCAGAGAAGCAAGTTAATCTTGCGTAAGTATCTCTGGTGAAAGTGATCTTGATCTATCATTCGATGTGATCTAAATCATGGACTAGTATCCGACTGAAAAATCGAGATCAGTTAAGCGCTAGTGATCATAGGAGGTCGTCTTTGAAACGAGCATTGAAAAAAAGAGAAAAGGCTGTGCTGAAAAATACCCCCAGCAGTGATGATGCCCTAGTGGAACACCTAGAACCCCTAAATATTGTAGTTAATCCCAAGGTTAACCGCCGGGCGCGGACACAAGCCGCCATGATTGGTTTGGCTATCTCAATGGGAGCAACGAGCCTTTTGGTGACTCGACAAAGCGATCAAGCCCAAGCAGCCGCTCCTGTTGGTAACCAAAAGGCAGCCACAACAATTCCTGCGGCTTCTGACAATACAGTGAAATTTGCTTCCACAAAGCTAGAGACTCAAACAGTCTTATTAGCCAGCTTGCCAGAAAATTCTGTCATCGTGGAACCAACAGCAATTTCACAGTTACAAGGGCTTGAAGCTAAATGGCAAGTTGCGGCAAGTGGAATGTCTGTGCAAATTCCGGCTCCGACATCAGAATCTCACAAAACTTCCTTGTATTTACAATCCCCAGTATCACAGGGATTGTCAACAGGAATCGAGTCAAATGAGACAGTACAAAAACTGTCCAGTGCTGATAGCGTTACTAATGAAACTGACGAACCAACTGCGTATCTAACCAGCGAACCACAACCACAGGCACGGGAAACCACAGATCCCAGTGGTGAAATGAACGCTCAACTGAAGGCGCAGCAGGAATTTGCACTAAATCGCTTACAAGAAAAATCGAACCGTTTAAGAAACAGTCTGGCGGAGTTGCGGTCTGAGGAGACCCAAGTTTTATCAAAAAATGACATAGCTCTAACACAGCCGAAAACGACACAAACAGCGCCAGAAATCAGCGCCAGTCCAACGGTAGTAGAAGAGTCATCAACTTTCCACAATGACAACACAGAAGGTTTAGTATCGAGGTTAAAACAAAGATCACAAACCAGTGAGTCAAACCCGGAAGCCTTAACAATACCCGTAGCAGCTACACCGCAAATGGTGGCCTTCTCTGGTAATACAGGTTACGAGGTTAAACCTGGAGACACACTAGCGGCGATCGCGAGTAGATACAATATTTCTATATCAGAACTAGTCAAGGCAAATCATCTTAGCAATCCGAATCAACTTAAAATTAGCCAAAGACTGATTATTCCTGTGACTCAGGTTAATCGCTCAACAGGTATTCCCATCCCAGTGGTAGTGAACTCCAATAGCGGCTATTCCAGTAGTCCGCCACAGCTAGTCAACTACTCGGTGAACACTGCTAATAACTACCCCAATCTCCCTGCTGCTTCATCACAGTTGCCATCATCTGGGAATAACAACAGTTTAACTATCCCCACACCAGTAACTGCGAATAACCAGATACAGGTAAATACTGTTATAGCCACAGAGAGCGAATCTACTAGTCCTAATACACTGGGACTAGGTGGTGATACACCAATACCACCAATTTTTGCCGAAATCCAGCAGGCTCAAAAATCCACAGAGCCAGCGGTAAGCACAAAAGATAACGAAGGTCTGCGCGTCTTACGTGGAGATATCCAGAGATTACAGGAGAAACCCCGCAACCAGCAGTCTGGGATTGCAACCAGGCCCGCCGCTACTGAACCAGAGCCAGCTGCTGTACCGACTGCCGTTGCTCAAACAAACAGCCTACACGCGGAAATCCGGAAATTACAGGAGAAATATCGCAGCCAAGAATCTGGGAATGGAATCAGGACATTGGCGAATGAACGTGAAACAGCTCCCATAGCCACTGCCGTTGTTCAAAGAAATAGTCCAGAAGCGGAAATCCAGAGATTACGCGAGGAATATCGTCAGCAACAGTCGGGGAATACAATCAGGCCTGCCGCGAATGAACGTGAAAAAGCTCCCATAGCAATTCCTGTTGTTAAGCCAAATAATGCCACGGCTTCTCAACCTGCTTCCGGACAAAACAATGCGTCGATTCCCATTCGTGTTCCCAGCCTGAATTTACCTGGCTATGGTCAATCGGCTAATTCTCAAATCCGTAATCCTCGTGCCAACGAGCCAATCAATCCAGAGTTTTCCTCCAGTCTCCGTGCATCTGGTCCGAGAACAGTCACATCTGCCAGAGGTGCTGACATCTCTGACACTCTCGGAAACTTGCGGGGAAGCCGTGTTACTCCACAATTACAGCCACAGTTACCGCCTTTGGCAGCAGTGGAACAATACTTACCCAGACCAATTGACGCGAATACACCCCCCCCTTCAACAGGTACAACAAGCTATATGTGGCCTGCAAAAGGTGTACTTACCTCCGGCTATGGTAGACGCTGGGGAAGAATGCACAGGGGTATTGACATTGCTAACGCCACTGGCACACCAGTTTTCGCAGCCGCCGACGGTGTAGTGGCAAAATCTGGCTGGAACAGAGGTGGTTACGGCATTCTTGTGGAGATTCGCCATGCCGATGGCACGATGACTCGCTATGCTCACAATAGCCGGACTTTAGTGCGCGCAGGTCAAGAGGTGACCCAAGGGCAACAAATTGCTGACATGGGTAGCACTGGTTTTAGTACTGGGCCACACACTCACTTTGAAATCCACCCAGCAGGTAAGGGAGCCAAAGATCCGATTGCCTTCTTACCCAAGGAACGGCTGTAATTTCTTACTGAGGTTGAAATAAATAATGATCTGATTTTTAGAGGGAGCCAAACTCCCTCTTTTGCTTTCTATTTATCAACTGTTTCTGCCTTTGGCCAAAACTGCTTTAAAATTTCCCCAGGCTGACGATCCCAGGTATCGATATGCTCATAGATTAATGTGTCTTGGTTAAGTTTATATGTCGAATAGCCATTGAAAAATAGACTGGCTTTCCAGGGAACACGCAAAACTCCGCGAACTGTCCACTTGGCTAAAATAGTATCCTTTGCTGGCTGCGATACTTCATGCAAGTCAAAGTAAATTTGCGTAAAAAATAGCCGCGCGTGAAATCGCAACGTCCAAAATATAATCCGATAGTTGAATTTCCATTTAAATTTATTTACAGGGTCTTGAAAGTAGATATCCTGCGTATAAATGTCATAACTGATATCTTTTTCAAAAAGTGTTGGTAAATCTTCTTGAAGCGTCTTGATTACTTGTTCAATCTGCAATTGAGATTCCACGGGTCTTGTCCTTGATAAAATATTTTTTAATTATCCATATTTGATATCTTGTACCTACCTCATTTCCCGGTGCGATGGGAACTTAGCACGAGATTTCCTAGATGTGGGTAATCACAAGTTGGGACAGTCAGAGTTACTGGTGTAGACCATAGACATACACTGAGAATGACAACACAAAACAGTCCTTTAACAGATATCTTGACGAGAAAATTATACATAATTACTCATATACACAAGTCCTATCGGCAAAAATACAACATTATGTCTGTAATAGAGAATTTTGGGAAACATGAATATATCATGACCAATGGCGTGAAACTGCACTACGTCACCCAAGGGTCAGGGCCATTAATGCTGATGTTACATGGGTTTCCTGAGTTTTGGTATTCTTGGCGGCATCAAATCCCCGAATTTGCCCAATATTTTCAAGTCGTCGCCCTTGATTTACGTGGCTACAACGATAGTGATAAACCTAAAGACCAATCAGCTTATGTCATGGATGAATTGGTCAAAGACGTGGAGGGGGTAATTCAAGGATTAGGATACGACAAGTGTATCTTAGTTGGACATGATTGGGGTGGTGCGATCGCCTGGTCTTTTGCCTATGCTCACCCCGAAATGGTAGAGCGGTTAATTATCCTCAACCTACCTCACCCTGCCAAATTTGCCCAAGGCTTACGCACTTATCAGCAGTTGCTCCGCAGCTGGTACGTCTTCTTATTTCAGCTCCCTTGGCTACCTGAATTACTCCTACAATTTTCCGACTATGACGCAATTCAAAAGGCTATTCAAGGCACAGCAGTAAATCAAAGCGCTTTCACTCCAGCAGATATTGACGCTTATAAAAACGCTGCTGCTAAACGTGGTGCTACCACAGCTATGTTGAACTATTATCGTAATATTTTTCGCGACTTATTCCGCCAGAAAAATTGGGGAATTTTGGCTGTACCCACACTGATGATTTGGGGCGAAAACGATACTGCACTTGGCAAGGAACTGACCTACGACACCGCCGCCTATGTGAATGACTTCAAAATTAAGTATATTCCCCATTGTGGACATTGGGTACAGCAAGAAGAGCCTGATTTAGTTAATCAGTATATGCGAGATTTTTTAGTTATTTAAACTATAAACAACATTTCTGGTATAGTGCCATTTTGGTAATAGGAAGATCATGATAAATATTTGATGTGCAACTATGCAAAGTGGCACAAGTTCTTCAAAATATTTAACATTAGTTTAATGGGGCAAATTTAGCAGCTTTTATTGGTCGCCAATAGCCCCAAACCATAGTCAATAATACTTCTAGCATCAGAAAACCATTGCTAGCCGATCACAATTTTCTTCTCTCTTCAAACAATAATTTTCAGCCATTTAGTGAGATAATAAAACCGTGAGGAAAAGAACGGATGTAGTTTAATGACGAAGGGGAAAACAATATGAAACTCCAGCTATTCGCGGCTCTAGCCTTAGCAATTCCCCTAATTGTGAATAGCACAGTTAACGCTGGTAATTCCCAGGACTTACAAAAGCTAAATTTGACCAGAGAATGTGTCCAGTGCGATTTATCAGGAGTTAACCTCAGAGGCGCTCATTTAATTGGTGCTGACTTACGAGGAGCAAATCTCTCTGGAGCTAACCTTGAAGGAGTCAATCTTGAAGGCGCAGATTTAACTAATGCTAATTTGAAAGGTGCAAACTTAACGTCAGCTATGCTGACTAACGTTAATTTTAAACAAGCAAATCTTAACGGAGCCAATCTGACTCGCGCTCAAATTTACGACTCTAATGTATATGGAGCATCAATGGATCATATGATCATCACTGATGCGGAAATCTATCACACTGGAATCGGTATTGGTGGAGAGGAAGCAGATATGTTCCCTGATTGGGACTAGTACCGCCGCTGCGCGGAAGTCAGAAAAAGCAGGGGAGCAGGGAGCAGGGAGCAAGGGAGAAGACACAGAGGTCGCTTGTACTCCGCCCCCTTCCCCTCTGCCTCTTCGGTGAGCTAGCGGATAAAAATCAGAATTAGGCTGGGTGTAGGGATAAAAAATTGCAATTGGCAAGATTATCCCTAAATCTGCCTTGGTTGCCTTGGTAAAATATTTAACTGGAAAAAAAATCACTTTCCTGATTGGGCAAAAATTTTGTCTGCTTGTCCTCAGCTAGAGACTCACAGCATAAAACAGGCAGATTAATAAGTATCTTATAATACATAAAAACTTTAATTACAGCTTAATATTAATTATCCATGAGTTAATTGACGAACACGGCTTAAGATAGCTTTAATATCAGATAAAATCGGCGTTTAAACTTGTATAAATGTGAGGTAGTCTGATTTTGGCATGATTTGTGCTTGAATGAGTACGTTTGTCAGAATCCCGTTCTCAAGCTCCGGAGCTATGGGCGGAGCGCAGGCTACGCCAACGTGCCTCACCTTTAGATAGCTGACCTGATAAGGCATGGGATAATCACAACTTGAGGATTCCAGTTGATTCACAAAATCCATAACTCAGAGAGCTGATTTTCAGATATCTTGCCGCCTTCTGACTTCTCTGCTCATGCTGACTGTCTACCTTGTAGTTGATGCAGTAGAGTTGATGAGGCAATTATGGTTATAGGACACTAAAACCTTTTGTGGATCAAACCGAGTTGTACATGATGCCTTCGTGCATTGCCTAATCAACAGCCTTGTGGTTGTAATTGTCACAGATTAGATAAACTCAACTGTTAAATTTATAGGAGTGAAAATGCAAGAACCGGAATTCACAGAAACCAAATCTGAGGCAGCAGTGCCAAATATCAATAACCAAACAGGAACCATTACCAAACTCCAGCCTCCTGTGCAGTCTCAAGAACAATGGCAAAAATACGGTGAACAAATTTCTGGTTTTTTAGCAACACTGCCCGAATACCTGGGAAGCTTCTTTAATGAATATAAGCAGCCTCTGGTTAGCATTGGTCTAATTGTCGCAGCAATTGTTTCGGTTAAGGTACTTTTGGCAGTATTAGACTCTTTGAATGATATTCCTTTAGTAGCACCGACCTTTGAATTGATTGGTATTGGCTACTCTGCTTGGTTTGTGTACCGCTATTTGCTCAAAGCTTCGACTCGCAAAGAGCTAACGAGTGAAATCACAACTCTCAAATCGCAAGTTGTCGGCAAAAATATTCCAGAAGCTTAATATCTTCAATGTAGCCGTTGACAAAATCTATAATTTATGTATTTTAAGGCGCTCTTTGAGCGTCTTTTTTTATCAGTGATAAATTGAGGCGATCGCTCTCTCGCTTTTTTGTGATTCAGTCATGTAGCAAATTTCTGAGTATAAACCTAGTTTGTGCAAGGTTTTTAGATATTAAGACTGTCCTAACCGATATGGATACGGCTAGATATTGCGATCCCTCTCTCGCTGCTGTGATGGGCTACGCCCCGCCGGAGGCGATGGCGCGGAGCGCCCGCTAAGAGCGATCGCACTGGCTCAGGAATACAAACCGCTACGCGTCTACGCATTTACTCAGGGACTTGAACAATATCAGCGATCGCATTTCCTAAACGAGTAAAGTGACTTGGATTTAGCGTCATGAGGACATCTACCTTGGCTTTTAAAGCAGCTTGAGCAATTAAAGCATCAAAAATACCACCACCAGGAAGGTTTAAGGTTGCCATTTGAGCGATGGGCTACGCCCCGCCGTAGGCGATCGCAGCAGTAGTTAAAGGTTCCATGTTCTTGAGGTAAAGGCTATTCTTTATAATACATAGCATTTATGTATAATTTCGCAATTAAAGGGATGTGGGGAAGTTGGGAAAAAGAGGGAGAAGATTGTCGCACTTACCCAAAGTCTTCCCCCTGAACCCTGCACTTTATGCTGTTCTACCTTGTCTCCTGGGAATTGTTGAGCCTATTTACAAGACGCGCAGTAAACTGGGAATACTATCGATCGCTTCTAAGTTCTGAATTTCTGCCAAGGCTTGCCGAAAATCGCCTTCTCGCACATCGTGGGTGACAACCACAATTTCTGCTAGTTCTCCCTGAAAGCCTGTTTGGACTACTGACTCTAAACTCACGCCATAGTTGCCAAAGCAAGTACCTAGTTTACCAACAACTCCTGGTTGGTCTTTGGTCAGGAACCGGGCATAAAATCGCGTTACAAGTTCTGCGATGGGGGCAATTTCACAGTAATCTTGGTGTCCACAGGTTAATAAGGGATTGGGGTTAGTTGTACTGGTTTTGAGGACAGCAACTAAATTCAAGATATCTGAGGTGACTGCACTAGCTGTTGCACCCGCACCTGCACCGGGGCCAAAAAACATTACCTGTCCTATGGGTTCTCCTTCTACAAGAATGGCATTATAAACACCGTTAATACTAGCTAACGGATGGGCTTTAGGTACTAAGGTGGGATGAACTCTGACAGAGAGGGGAGATGAAGGTGTGTATTGTTTAGCGATCGCTAATAATTTAATCACAAATCCCAATTTTTCGGCGTAGGTAATATCTGTCTTACTAACTTGCCGAATGCCTTCACTATAGACATCTTCTAAATTGATGCGTCCATTAAAGCCTAATGATGCCAGGATGGCAATTTTATCGGCTGCGTCTAAACCGTCTACATCAGCCGTGGGGTCAGCTTCGGCGTAACCTAATCTTTGAGCATCAGCTAAGACATCGCTGAAGTTACTACCTTCGGTTTGCATCCTGGTGAGGATGTAGTTGGTTGTACCGTTAACGATGCCTGTAATAGTATGAATACGATTAACGCTTAAGGACTGCTTCAGGGGTTGAATCACTGGGATACCACCGCCTACAGCCGCTTCTAACATCACATATACCCCGGCTTGGTTGGCAGTTGTAAAGATTTCTGCACCAAAACGCGCGATCGCAGCTTTATTGGCGGTAACGACGTGTTTACCATTGTTTAAAGCTTGGAGAATTAGCGATCGCGCCGGTTCCAATCCACCGATTAACTCCACGACAATATCCACAGATGGATCATTGACAATAGACTCTAAATCTGTAGTTAAGACATCCGCAGGTAATTCTAGATCCCGAATTTTAGCAAGCGATCGCACTCCCACGCGATATATTTCTACTTCCTGCAATAACGGGTTACGTCCCACCACATCTTGCAGTAACTGCACCGTACCTGTGCCGACAGTGCCTAAACCTAATATTCCTAGTTTCACTCCCACAAATTTTGCACCCTATTTTTTGAGTGCTGAGAGCAACATCCTGAGTGCTTCCTGATTTATACTAATTAGCCTGTTAATCACGGCTTTATTGGTATAAGCCCCAGAAATTGCTTCCTGTGGGTAAATCCAGCACTTAGAATTCTGTTCTCAGCTGTCCATATAAAACAATTTTAGGGTGAGTCAAGAATAACCCACCCTACTTATTACTGATTATCCTTTGTTAATCGCCGTCATCTAATGACTAAAGCTATAGACTAACTTAGTAAGTTTCTACGTGCCAGCGATGAGCTTTTTTGAGTTCCTTCTGGTAATCACTCCAAACTACTCCTTCCTTAGCAGCAGCAGCAGTCAGAGCTTCATCGATACCACCTTCCATACCACGCAAACCGCAGATGTAAGTGTGAGTTTTTTCTTCCTTAATCAACTGCCACAATTCATCAGCGTGTTCTGCCACACGGTCTTGGATGTACATTCTGCCACCTTGGGGATTTTTTTGTTCCCGGCTGATAGCACAAGTCAGGCGGAAGTTATCAGGATATTTCTCCTGCATTTCTTCCAATTCTTCTTTATATAAGATGTTTGGAGTTGTGGGAACACCAAAGATCAGCCAAGAGAATCCTTTAAACTGGTACTCTGGGTTAGCGGCTCTTTCTGAATCCTTAAACATCCGCCACAGATAAGCCCGCATCGGAGCAATACCTGTTCCAGTTGCCATCATGATTACTTTGGCTTCTGGATCTTCGGGTAACAACATTTCCTTACCCACAGGCCCAGTGATTTTAACTTCTTCACCGGGTTTAAGTTGAGTCAAGTGAGTTGAACACACACCGTAGACTGTTTCGCCACTTTCTGGGTGTTTATACTCTAACTGACGAACGCACAGCGATACTGTTTTATCATCTACATCATCGCCATGACGAGTTGAAGCAATGGAATAAAGTCTGAGTTTTTCAGGCTTGCCGTTCTTATCTACACCTGGGGGAATAATGCCAATACTTTGACCTTCTACATATTTCAGATCACCTTCGGACAGGTCGAACTTGAGGTGCTGAACAATACCAATACCGTCTTCTTTAACTAACGGTTCATTAGATATACACTTACCAACAAATGGAGCATTAGGACGGTAAATATTGACAGGAACGTCAGCGCCTTTTTTGGCTTTCGCTTGAGTCATGGTGTTGCCTTTTTTGTCCTTCTTTTTAAGCTGTTCTTCAGCTTGTGGTTTAGCAAAGCCTTTGACTTCACTATTAGCATTCACAGGTGTGGCTTTACCATTTCCCTCACTGTTAGCAGCTGTTTCAGATGTAACTAAAGACTCCTCTTTGCTTTCAGCACTCTCATGAGAGACTTGACCATTAAGTTGTTCTAGAGTACTTACAGATTGGATACTAACAATTTTGCCGCCAAGGCGAGTGATCCGTCGCATTTCTTGATTCATGCGGTTGTAAGGTACTCTGATGAACACACTGCCACTTTTACGAATTGGGTAGTTTGTTTGATCAGTTTCTTCGTTTTGGCGCAGACCCACCACTTCGTAAACGAAGACGCGGCTACCTAATTCTATGTTGGCAGCACCCTCAACAGCACCTTGATTGTACATTCGTTATAACACTCCGATTTTTACTTAACCGTTTCTCAAAAAAATTCTTTCCTTTTACCAGTTTTAGTTTATCGGATTTTCGGTTACCAAAACTGGCGCTCTGGGAAAGCGGCATCATGAGCTAATGCCGTGCTAGGTTCACTCACCAAAGACATACAAGGATAGCAAAAAACACACCTGTTCACCTTCTAAGGTAAAGGATAAGTCTTTGGCAGAATGTTAATAATGAGTCAATTTAATCTTTTTTTCGTGAACTACTACTCCTATCAGGGAGATAGCTTTCAACCACCCAAAGGGCAAGATCCCATGACTTATAGCTTGGCACTTTCTTTACTAGATGTAAGGAGATTGATAACCTATACCTTACGGAATGTTGTTATCTGGTTTTTACAATGTCCCAGAAACCCACTTTTCTCCATTGGGAGCCGGTGATCTTTCCTTTCAAATCGTCGATTCAAGTCTTGGGCGTATACTTTCCGAGAATTCCCCGGTAGATGTTAAAGTCTTGTACTGACACATCAACTTTACCATTTATACGACGATTAAAATAAACTTACCTTGCGGTAACATCTCCTGAAAGTCCTAAATCTCTAGTTGAAAAAGACAGGGTTTTGGGCTTCTAGTCCTAAGTGATCAGCATCTACAATCAGTTTCACTTGATGTGAAACATCTGTCAACCTCTATCAGTCCCTGGTTAAATTTGAGCATTTCGATCAAATTACCGCCTACAACTCTGATTATGCGGCTTGTCTCACCTACTCATTCTTTAGATAGATTCTGACTTTGAATGTGTCGAGCATTGCCATAGCGCCAATGCAAATTTTTCTCAGGGGAAAATTTTCTCCCCCAAAATTATACCTAATAAACTTGATGAATCCAGGTGAAAACTCATTATACGTCCTTGACACAACACTTTGAGGTAGTGATCACGAGCCATTTAAAATTCATAAATAAATGATTAGTGATGATTGGTAAAGCACGAGATTGTTTCTGATAGCAAATCTTGTTATAGAATACCCACTTCTGTTAAAATCAAATACACCACTAGGATTAAATACTTACCAGCAAGGAATTAAGTATTAGTCGGATGAAAACAAGTATGACTTGGTTGTATGCCCGTCTAAATATTCCATCGCCCTGCTGAGTAGCAAAAACACAGGATCAACCAATGGGGTAAACTCCTGGTCTAAAAATCTGCTGTGTGAAAAAATATTGATTGACACATTTAGTATTTAGAGGAAATTTATGACAACTAAGCCGGAACGGGTGGTATTGATTGGAGTAGCCGGAGACTCTGGATGCGGTAAATCTACCTTTTTGCGTCGTTTAATAGATTTATTTGGTGAAGAGTTCATGACGGTTATCTGCTTAGATGACTATCATTCCCTCGATCGCAAACAGCGCAAAGAGACTGGGATAACTGCACTTGACCCCAGAGCCAACAATTTTGACCTGATGTATGAGCAAATCAAAGCTCTCAAAGAAGGTGAAGTGATTGAGAAGCCGATTTATAACCACGAAACCGGCATGATTGATCCACCAGAACGCGTGGAGCCAAATCACATTATAGTTGTGGAAGGTCTACATCCTTTATATGATGAGCGGGTGCGATCGCTACTTGATTTCAGCGTCTACTTCGATATTAGTGATGAAGTCAAAATTGCCTGGAAAATCCAGCGAGATATGGCAGAAAGAGGACATCGTTATGAAGATGTCTTAGCTCAAATCAATTCTCGTAAACCCGATTTTGAAAAATTCATCGAGCCACAAAGAGAATATGCTGACGTGGTGCTTCAGGTACTACCCACGAACCTGATTAAAAACGATACAGAACGTAAGGTGCTACGGGTACGTATGCTCCAACGTGAAGGTAAGGAAGGCTTTGATCCTACCTATTTGTTTGATGAAGGATCGACAATTAACTGGACTCCTTGCGGACGCAAATTAACTTGTTCATACCCTGGTATGCAACTATACTATGGTTCTGATGTCTACTACGGTCGCTATGTCTCAGTATTAGAAATAGACGGTCAATTCGATAACCTTGATGAAGTTATTTATATCGAAACTCATCTCAGTAAGACATCCACCAAATATGAAGGTGAGATGACTCACTTGCTACTCCAACACCGCGAGTATCCAGGTTCCAATAATGGCACTGGGTTGTTCCAAGTGCTGACAGGTTTGAAAATGCGCGCCGCCTATGAGCGCTTGACAGCAAAAGAAGCAAAACTAGCAGTTCAAGTTTAAGCAACTACTTGTATCGCAGCTTTCGGGGGTACTTCTAGGTTTCCCCCTTTCTTGGATCAGAAAAATATTTCAGTTCATCACCTATCTTGCACCATTTGCTGGACTGTAAGTTTTTTCAAATGGGCGTTGAAACGGCTACGGCTATATCAACCATCAAATCTGCTCGCGATTTCCAGCTGAGATACAGCCAGAAAGAATTAACCGCCGATACCAGAGGATGAACGCAGATGTAGACAGGTTGTGGCTTGTTCAAGGGTACACAGATAAATCTTGACTTCGGCAGACTGGGAAACGCTATATTTTATAGATAGAATACTTAATTTCAATGTGTAAATTTTAAAAATAAATCAAATACTCACTGCTGAATGCGTAAATCTTGTTATGATTTCATAAATTAGCTACTGAACTAAATAATTAACATTTAGCCAGCAGCAATCTTTGAAAAGGAGGAATCCTCTTTGTCTAAACGCTATTTATTTACCTCGGAATCAGTTACCGAAGGTCATCCAGATAAGATTTGCGATCAGATTTCTGATACAATTCTCGATGCCTTACTCACAGAAGATCCCAGCAGTCGTGTAGCGGCTGAAGTAGTAGTTAATACTGGTTTAGTGCTAATTACTGGTGAAATTACTACTAAAGCTAATGCGAATTATGTCAACATCGCCCGCCAGAAAATAGCTGAAATTGGCTACACTGATGCTGTTAATGGCTTTTCTGCCAGCAGTGCCAGTGTTCTGGTAGCTTTAGATGAACAATCACCCGACATAGCTCAAGGCGTTAATACCGCCCAAGAGACACGCGAGCAAGATAGTGATGAACTATTTGACAAAATTGGCGCGGGTGATCAAGGTATAATGTTTGGCTTCGCCTGCAACGAAACACCAGAACTGATGCCCTTACCCATTAGTCTGGCTCATCGCATTGCTCGCCGACTGGCAACAGTTCGCAAAACAGGTAAATTGCCATACCTGCGTCCCGACGGCAAAACACAAGTAACTGTGGCCTACGAAGACGGGTATCCAGTAGGTATTGATACGATTCTGATTTCTACTCAGCACACAGAGAGTATCGGAGAAATCACTGATGAAGTAGCAATCCAAGCCAAGATTAAACAAGACCTCTGGTCAACAGTAGTGGAACCTGTTTTTGGTGACATTGACATTAAGCCAAATCAGGAAACACGTTTCTTAGTCAACCCCACTGGCAAATTTGTCATTGGTGGACCTCAAGGCGACTCTGGTCTGACAGGACGGAAAATTATTGTTGATACCTACGGTGGCTATTCCCGACATGGCGGCGGCGCTTTTTCCGGTAAAGATCCCACGAAGGTAGACCGTTCTGCTGCTTATGCGGCTCGCTATATGGCTAAAAATATTGTCGCGGCTGGGTTGGCTCAAAAATGTGAGGTTCAGCTCAGTTATGCCATTGGTGTAGCTCGCCCTGTGAGCATTTTTCTGGAAACCTTTGGGACTGGGAAACTGGATGATGAAACTTTACTGGAATTAGTCAAAGACCAATTTGAACTACGTCCAGCTGGGATTATCCATGTTTTCAATTTACGTAACTTACCAAGTGAACGAGGCGGACGTTTTTATCAGGACATCGCGGCTTACGGTCACTTTGGGCGCAATGATTTAGATTTGCCTTGGGAGCGCACCGATAAGGCGGAATTGTTGCAGCAACTAGTAACACAGTCGCTTTCGGCGGCGATCGCTTAAAGTGTCAGCAGTCGGAAAAAGTTAAGTAAAAGGGGCAAAGGCAGGGAGGGCGCTAATCCTCATCTTCTTTGCCCCTAATATTTGCCTCCTACAACCCAGTCAGGATGCTCAAAAAAGTAGATAATTGAAAATCAGACTAATTTAACGCTACAATAGCTATTGACCTAGCCCAAACTATGCGATTGTGTAGCTTTGATCTTCCTTGCCGTCAGAAATCAAAAGAAATTGTTGTATAAAGCCGATGTGTGGATTTCTCAGGCTTACATTAAGATCAGATAGCATACAGCCAATGGTCAGAATATTGTCACGATTAACTAAGTATTAAAAATATAGCGTTTCCGCATCTGCTAGGTACAGAATTATCTTTGTACCCTGCGCTCAGTCGGGGGTTTAGAGATATTATCAATTGTTAACGATGATTTCAATCAACCCGCATCGACTCTGTGTCTACATCTGTGGTTAATTATTTCTTAATTTATATAGAGACGTGATTGATCGTGTCTTTGCTATAGTAGTGACGAAGTTTGACTATTCAGGGATTTTTTGCTTCTACTAAGTATCTTTGTAAACATTCATATCAAAAGCAATTAAATACTCATCTACTCGTGAGAATTATCTAGTCAGCAATTCTTTGAGCTTTTTATCAGCAGCAAAGATCATGTTAAATGCTAATCATCAATGAATGTGATCGTAGAAACAAGACTGATGCGGTCATATTTATGGGAGGGTAAGGAGGTTTGAGAAATGCAAACTCAAAAACCCATCCCGGTTGACAGCAGTTCAGAAAGCAAAAAAGTGCCAGCAGAAGAGCCTTCGATAAATGAACTCCCGACTATAGAATTTCCTTCGCGCGGGAAACTCAAAGCCAGTTCCTGGCGCATACATCAAAAAATTGGTTATGGTTATTTTGTAGCTATTGGAATTGGCTTTTTCGGCTCAATTACTGGGTTAGTAATCGCCAATTACTACAGAGGAAGAGAAATCAGGCAATTCAATCAAGCTCAAGAGCAAAGAGAACTACTCACAAATTATAAAGATACCGTATTAGAGGCGCAATTGCATAGCTCGAATTTAGTTGCAGTCTTGGAAAATTCACAACTATTGCTAACTAAAAAAAATAAATTTCTTTACAGTGTGAAGACAGCTAAAACTTTAGAGCAAGAGATTGACCAATACATAGACAAAAAGCCTGAAAGATTAGCCGTAGAAGGTACTAGGTTACAAAATTTATTCCAGGATTATGGCATTAATCTAAAATTATACCTTGACGAAATAGATACTGTATTAGAGGAAATTGACCCTCAGCAAGTACAGCCAGAAAAAACTGCATTTGCACGAGAGGAGTTACTCAAAATTATGCGTGGTGAAACGGCTATGCAGCTAGAGCAACTTTCGCAAAGATTGAGCAATATCCTGAAAATTGCCGAAAATCAAGAAAAAGATCGGCAACAAGATGTAGAGCAAGCTAAACAAGTTGAGAGATTTATTGTGATCCTGAGTATGCTGGTATCAGTGGCGATCGCTGCCATTGTGGCTTGGCGTACTAGCCGGGCCATCGCTGAACCAGTGATTATTGTAACTCAAGTGGCTGAACAAGTAGCGAGAAAATCTAATTTTGATTTACGCGCTCCCGTCACCACTGAAGATGAAATTGGCTTGTTAGCCAAATCGCTGAATCGATTGATTGAACGTGTATCTGAACGCACCAAAGAACTAGAACAAGCTAAAGAATTAGCCGAAGCTGCTAGTAAAGCCAAAAGCATATTTTTAGCCAATGTCAGCCATGAATTACGCACGCCATTAAATGCTGTGATTGGCTTGAGTCAACTGTTGCAAGATGACGCTACAGATTTAGATTTATCGGGAGATTTTATTTCTGATTTAGAAACAATCAACTCTGCTGGTAGACACCTGCTGGAACTGATTAATGACATTCTCGATTTGTCAAAAATTGAAGCGGGTAAAATGACTCTCTACCCAGAGACATTTGAAATTGCGACGCTGATCAATAATGTGGTTTTGACAGTTAAATCGGCGATCGACAAAAATAATAATATCCTCGAAGTGTATTGTGACCAGCAACTTGGCACAATCTACGCAGATCAAACGCGAATGCGGCAAGTGTTATTAAATTTACTCAGCAATGCTGCCAAGTTTACGACTAATGGCAAGGTAATTTTAACAGTCAAGAGCGAAAACACAGGCTTACTACCAGAGACTCCTTTTGGTGTGATTACTTTCAGCGTGACTGACACTGGGATTGGGATGTCTCTTAGTCAACAACAACAATTATTTCAACCTTTTACACAAGGGGATACATCAACCACAAAAAGATATGGTGGGACTGGGTTGGGTTTAGCAATTAGCCGCCACTTTTGTCAGCTGATGGGTGGTGAAGTTCTGGTCAAAAGTCAGCCTGGGGTTGGGTCTACTTTCACTGTTCACTTACCACTGACTATGCAAGATTAATGGTGGGTGGGTTCAAACTCGATGTATCGCGTTTCTAAACTACGGTGTATGTTTTACAATACACAAATCGAAAAACCTGACCTACATTTGCTCTGATTTGGTAGCGTGTGTTATGGAAGTTAGTCCTAATGCACCGAGAATCGAAGATGGTGCGTGACAATCAAGACAGTCGCTACAAAAGGTCAACGATAGGTGTACTCTGCTAATATGCAAGTGGTCGATGATCTACCTACGCCGCTATGACAACAACTATTGATTTTCTCAGCCATCTTAACCCCAGCCAACGTCAAGCTGTGGAACATTACTGCGGCCCGTTGTTAGTTGTGGCTGGTGCAGGTTCGGGTAAAACACGAGCGCTGACTTATCGTATTGCTAATCTGATTCTTAAACACCGTGTAGATCCTGAGCATATCTTGGCGGTTACCTTCACGAACAAAGCCGCACGGGAGATGAAGGAACGGATTCAAAAGCTATTTGCTGAAGATTTGGCGATGAAACAACATGGTCAAAAATTTGATTTGTTGACGGAATACCAACAAATGCAATTGCGATCGCAAGTCTATAAAAATACGATCAAAGACTTGTGGTGTGGCACTTTTCACAGTTTGTTTTCCCGAATTCTGCGGTTTGATATCGACAAATACCAAGACGAAAAAGGCAGAAGTTGGACTCGGACTTTCTCGATTTTTGATGAATCCGATGTTCTCAGCCTGATGAAAGAAATTGTTAATAAGCAGCTAAACTTAGATGATAAAAAGTTTGATGCTCGTTCTGTGCGCTACGCCATCAGTAATGCCAAAAACCAAGGACTTTCACCCCAGGAATTTGAGCGCGAACAGCCGAATTATCGGGGAAGGGTCATCGCCCAAGTTTACAATTCTTATCAAGATAAGTTAGCAGAAAATAACGCCCTCGATTTTGATGATCTGATTCTCGTGCCTACCAGATTATTTCAGCAAAACGAGCAGGTTTTAGGTTATTGGCATCGCAAGTTTAAGCATATCCTTGTAGATGAATATCAAGATACTAACCGTACTCAGTATGATTTGATTCGGCTGTTAGTGACTAATGGCGAAGATAGCAAGAGTGCATGGGAATGGCAAAATCGCTCAGTTTTTGTGGTGGGTGATGCAGATCAGTCAATTTACAGCTTCAGAATGGCTGATTTCACCATCTTGTTGGAATTTCAGCAAGAGTTTGGCGATGGTTTAGCTGATGATGATACCCGCTCGATGGTGAAGCTAGAGGAAAATTATCGCTCTTGTGAGAATATTCTGCAAGCAGCTAATGAGTTAATTGAAAATAACACTCAACGCATTGATAAAGTCCTCAAGCCTACGCGGGGAACGGGTGAGCTGATTTATTGTCACAAAGCAGATAATGAAATGGAAGAAGCCGAGTTTGTCATTGGGCAAATTCGCACTTTAGAACAGCAAAATCCTGAGTTAGATTGGGGTAGTTTTGCCATACTGTATCGTACTAACGCCCAATCACGACCTTTTGAAGAATTGTTAATGAGGAATCAAATTCCTTATACAATCGTGGGAGGAATGAAGTTTTACGATCGCAAAGAAATTAAAGATGTCATAGCTTATTTAAGAGCGATCGCTAACCCTGCGGATACAGTCAGTTTACTCCGAGTCATTAATACTCCCCGGCGCGGTATTGGTAAAGCCACCATTGAAAGCTTAGTTAACGCCTCCTATCAATTGGGGACACCCCTGTGGGAAATACTCAGTGATGAAACATCAGTTAATACCTTAGCTGGACGTTCCGCTAAAGCTGTGAATAACTTTGCTAAAATGCTCAACAACTGCAAAGAGCAAGCAGCCACGGTTCCAGTTTCTGAACTTTTACAAGAAGTCCTAGACGAGTCTGGTTATATTAAAGATTTGCATAATCAAGGCACAGATGAAGCCGAAGATAGAATTCAAAACGTCCAGGAACTTTACAACGCCGTACTCCAATTTCAAGAAGAAAGTGAGGATGTTTCCCTGACAGCTTTCCTACAAAGTAGCGCCCTCAGTTCTGATTTGGATAATTTAAAGGAAGGGCAAAAAGCTGTATCTTTAATGACTCTGCACGCTTCCAAAGGTCTGGAGTTTCCCGTAGTCTTTTTGGTGGGGTTAGAACAGGGACTATTTCCCGGTAACCGTTCCCTGAGTAACCCAGAGTCCTTAGAGGAAGAACGCCGCCTGTGTTATGTGGGGATTACTCGCGCTCAAGAACGGTTATATTTATCACACGCTCGTGAACGCCGCTTGTATGGTTCTCGTGAACCGGCGATGCGATCGCAATTTCTCGACGAATTACCCGAAGAATTATTAAATACTCGAAATAAAGGCCGTCATACACAGACTAAAACTGCGGCTAAAGCTGGCGGTAAGCCTTATACACCCCACAATTGGCAAGTAGGCGATCGCGTTTTACATAAATCCTTTGGTATTGGTGAAATTACGCACGTTTTCGGTGAAAGTAATAAGGTGTCTGTGGCGATTAAATTTGCCAGTTTGGGGCAAAAAATTGTTGACCCCAGGATAGCGCAGTTGCAAAGAGTGGATTAATATTTTTGGCGTTGCTGAATTAAGATATGAATTGATTTCACGCAGAGGCGCAGAGTCGCAGAGAGTCCAGGTTTGATATTCAGCATGACTGCTTCTAAAATTATAAAGTTTTTTTGAGTCCAGTTGATGTGATTTAGTATAGTGCGATCGCTGACATCTTAACTTAATTAAAAATAATTCTTGAGGAAATAGATAATTGCCGCACAAAATGGAGTATATTGCCCGTGAGAATCAATTTGATCATAACCTTTAACAAGTTGCTGTATTTCTGCATCAGTTAAATCTTCAATACCTAATAATGCCGCATCAATTGCTAATTTTCGCATATTTTGCAGTTTGTTAATATTAAGTGCAAGCTTCTCAATAGTTGTTTTAGCAGCAGCAGTTTTTTCTGGATCATTTGTTGGTAAAATTTCACCAGAAGCAGGGTAGTGAAAAAAATCAGCACAGTTGATTTTCAACGGCGATACCATCAGATGCTCATCATACCAATATTTTTTCTGATGACCACAATGTACTGGTACAGGAGGAGGTTCTGTACTTTCTCCTTGACATGAAGCAATAAGATTTGTGTACTCCAGTGATAAATCTGGATAAGTACTACGAGGCTGGAGATGTTCTATATGGCTAGTTGCTCTAGTGACAGCCATTCCACAATAACAACAGATGTAACCTTGTTCTTTTAGCAAAGCATCATGTACGACAGGTTTTTCTGGTGCTTGAAAATTATCATCCCAGCTAGGTTTCCAATCATCATTTTCTAAAGCTTTCCAACTGGAAAACTGTTCTGGCTCCTGATTTTTTTTGATGTACTTCATCGATTAAGAATTTCCTTGCGTCGGATGAGTACATCTGCTCTGACAAATTCTGGTTCATCTGAACCAATATCATTCGCTAATTGTTGACGCACTTTTCTAGCATCTTCCAAGTTACCAGCATCAATCATTCTAAAGAGTTTTAAAAGACTTTCTTTAATTTCCTGCGGACGTTCAGGAACATCCATGATATCTTCTAAAATCCGATTGCTATCTCTACCAAAGGAACTTTGTGGTTTTTTGGCGATAACACCTTTATCTGTTTTTTCTAAAATATAAATTCCTTCAGGTTTCACATCACTAATTACTTGGGGGGAATGAGTAGTAACAATAAATTGACAATTAGGAAATGTTCTTGTCAAATCTGGAATAATTCCTCTTTGCCATTTCGGGTGTAAGTGCAGTTCAATTTCATCAATTAAAATAATACCACTACCTTGCAGAGGGTCTGATAAACCTGGATTAGCAATTGCCAAACGTCTGGCTAAATCTCCCACCATTGCTAACAAGCATTTTTCACCATCAGATAGCTGATTAACTATAAGTTCTTCATCTTGTTTTTGTAAAGTCATTCTTAACGGAGAACGCCGTACCCGTAAGTTAGAAAAATCTGGAATCAGTGAAGATATGGCTTGTCTCACTGCTTCTAATTGCTTATCCCTATAAGCAGCATTATTTTCTAGACGCAATTCATTCTCTAAATCTTCTTGTCTTCTAAACCATTCAAAGAAAATTCTAAACTCACTTCCTAATCCAGTAATTGCGTTTCCTGTCAGGGCATTTTCATAGGCATCTATTTGTTCAAATGAATGCTTTGTCCGAATCTTTAATGGAATATCTAAAACTGCACGATTCGTCGAGTAATAAACTACAATAGGAATATTAAATATATGATATGTATGTAAGTTTTCTTTTATATTTTCAGCAACCTTTGTCATAGCTGATAGGTTACTGCTAGTATCTTTATTACGTCCTTTTTTAACTTTTGTCAAAGACCATGTTATTTCTTCAGAATCAAATGAAATGTTAACCTCGTTATGTGTTTCCTTCTGTCCATTAGTAATATCTTCTTCTGTAAAAAGTCTTCCTGAAGGCGTAGAGTGTTGAATAGAGCTAGTAAAACGTGACAAAAGAATAGCGAGACAGTCAATAATACTCGATTTGCCTACGCCGTTAATACCAATAAGTATCGTTGGTTCATTTCCATTAAAATCCAACGTCAAATCGCCGATTCCACGGAAGGATTGCATTTTTAGGCGCTTGACTTTCATAGTTTTAACTTAACAGAATACAGTTTATTTGCTGGGTATTGCCCACCTTACAAGTTGAAAATCCAGCACATTTCATCTGAGCAAGGTACACAAGGGCGGGCAAGACTTGGCTTGAGCATAGTCGAAAGCTGCCCACCCCACAATATTTATGATATTAAAATGTGTACTTTATTTCCTGGCAAAGTGCTGTAATCTTCGCTCAGTAAAGTATTAAGCTGATTGAAATTTAATTACACCTTGATCAAAAACCCGTTTATCAGTACCCATAGCATTCACTTCAATTCTATCTGGATACACATCATAGGCAGCAAAAGCTAACCTTTCAGCAGAATGTTGTGTCCACTGAGAACGCCCTACAGGACGAACACCTGCACCACTACCAGTAGTTACATAAGTTGTGCCATTAATAGCATGAGTCCGCTCATAATGGTGATCGTGACCATTGATGTAAAGTTGCACATTGTACTGTTTAAACAGAGGCGTGAAACGTTTAATTAGTGTTTTACTAACTCCATAGTGACCTGATGAATAAAACGGATCATGTCCAAATACCACTTTCCAAGGTGCGTCACTGCGGCTTAATTCTTGCTCTAACCAAACTACTTGATTTTCCCAATCAGCATTACGGTTAGTATCTAAAGCAAAAAACTGCACAGCGTCACGGCGAAATGTGTAATAACGCCCCTGCATATTAAAGCCAGGATATTTAATTTGTGGGTTACCGTTTTCGGTGCGAATATCGTGATTACCTAAACAAGCATGAAATTTTACGCCCTGAGATAATAATTCTTGATAAGGACGCTCAAAAACTGCACCGATTTTTTCAATTTCGCCATCATTATAAATATTGTCTCCAGCTAAAACCACTAAATCATACGGATTTTTCTGGTGATAATAATTCATCGCCCCAGCTACAGCATATTGACCTCTAGCGCCTGTTCCTGTGTCTGCAACTGAGGTAAAACGCAATAGTAAGTTCTTTTTGGGTGGGGTGGCGGCTATGACTGCTGAACTTGAAAGATCAGCAATTCGGCTATTTTGACGAGCTAGCTTCCAGCCTAGAAGTCCTGTGCCAAAAGTGCCAAGACTACCTAAAAATAAGAATTGACGGCGTTTCAGGTTCATAAACTTACCAAACTCAATACCTAGTCAGTTTAGCCGAAGAAGCAATGAGCAATGAAGTGATACATTAAGGCAAAACAGGCAGCAACATTAATAATGCCAGTTATTTGTCTTTGAGTCGCTGCTTTTGGTAAAAGTTCCATGTCACAAGACAATCAAAATTCACAACCTGATTCTTCCCGAAAACCCGCAGCGAATCAGCCTGAATTGACTGATGAGCAAGTAAATCAGTCCCGCCAACTACCGATTTGGAAGGTGAAAATCATCCAAATTCTCAGAGGGACGATGGGAATTTTAGAAACGACGGTAGTCAGACTGGAGACTTCACCTCCACCAGGTACTGAAGAAACACCCAGTTTTTGGCAAGGTCTGGAAACACAATGGAATAGATTTTTACGACAAGTCCGCTTGTTTCTACCATCAAATGTGTCTAACAATTTGTCAGATACAGTTTTGACGGGAATTTTAGCGGTAATTACTGTGGCGGGAATTTGGTCAACAACAACTGTTTTTACGAAGAAGCCGACTGAAGTAGCTACAGTTCCCCCAGTTGAGGAAGTTCCCGCACCTAATCCCACAATAACTATTCCACCAGAGTTAACAGTACCGGAACCAATACCAACGCCGGAACCTATCCCGGAACCAACGCCTACGTTGGAACCTACACCGGAACCAACGCCTACGCCGGAACCTCCGCCGGAACCAACGCCCATCATACAATTGACACCAGAAGAATCTTTGATTGCAGCTATTGAAAATCAAGTTGCCGAAATTAGCGATGGGCGCAGCCCCGCCTTTGGCGATCGCGTTGCCTCTGGTCTGATAAAGTCAATACAAGCTAACTTCCGCACCAGTAATTTGACTATCAAAATTAATGATGATTGGTACACTCTCCCAGAATCTGAACAAAAGCAACTAGCGGCGGATATATTACAACGCTCTCAAGAACTTGATTTTATTCATCTAGAAATTATCGACTCCCAAGACAGGCTGGTAGCCCGTAACCCAGTTGTTGGTAATGAGATGATTATTTTTCAACAGCAGAGAACTTTACCCTAACTTTCTGCAAATTATGATTCCATGAGTTGAGTTGTATGAGGACTTTGAGATGTTTAGACGCTGGTTTGCCAAAAACTTGGGAGTTGGTCAAGCTCGCAAAGAGCAAGTCTATCTGGAAATATGCAGTTCACTCAGCCTTGACGATGCTAGCTATTGGATTCAAGTTCTGTTCGCGGCTGGTATTGCTACCTTGGGGCTAGTGCTAAATAGCCCAGCTGTGATTATTGGCGCAATGCTGATTTCTCCATTGATGGGAGGAATTTTAGCCAATGGACTAGCACTGGCTGCGGGTGATGTCATCTTAGCGATGCGCGCACTTCTCAATTTGCTCTTGAGTTGTCTGGTGGCTATTTCCTTTGCTGTGTTACTGGTGTCATTGCTGCCATTTAAGGAAATTACCAGTGAGATTTTAGCTAGGACTCGACCTAATATTCTGGATTTAGTCATCGCCCTGTTTTCTGGTGCAGTGGGGTCAGTGGCAATTTGTAAAGAACCCAGAGGCGTGGCTACTTCCATTCCTGGTGTGGCGATCGCAGTTGCTTTGATGCCGCCATTGTGCGTTGTAGGATATGGTATCGGGGTCGCTCTCAGCCTCAATAGAGTCCAAGGATTACAGGTAGCTAGTGGTGGTGGCTTACTATTTTTTACCAACTTGGTAGCCATTACCTTTACCGCCATGCTGGTATTTCTCGGACTGCATATTGATAATGATCAGGTGAGAGAAAAAGTTAGGGAATGGCGGCACACACATCCTGAAAGTGTCTGGGTTCAGAGTTGGTTGGAAAAACTACCTGCTTATGGCAAATTGGGCAAAATAGGCTCGCTGCCTGGTAGATTATTATTAATTTTTATTACCATTGGCGCGATTATTTTCCCTCTCAATCGCTCTCTGAGTCAACTGGGACGAGAAATTGCTCTCCAGCAACAGGATAATCGTAACCGAAGTTCGATCAGGGATGTGTGGCAGAAAAATTTTGCTACTTTTCCCAATGGTGAAGCCCGTTCTTTCATCAGCAATATCTCCACATCAGAACAAAATGACAAACTGACAATTCAACTTCAGGTGTTTACGAGTCAGCAATATTCATCAGATGAACAGGATATCTATGTTCAACAGCTAGCCGCCCGTTTGGGAAGACCTCCAGAACTATTAGCACTGAAGCTGGTGGAAATTCCTACTGCGTCAAACGAACTTTTGCGCCCAGAACCTAAAGAACAACCTCCTGAACCAGTTTTAACGATCGCGCAATTACAATCCACTTTTGTCCAAGAAGTCCAATCAGCCCTGCGTAATCTGAGACTTCCTCCGCCAGCACAGATGCTTAATTACGAATTAGTCACTAGTCCAGTTGCACCCTTAAGCATCCGGGTAGTCTATCTGAGTGAACGCGATATTGATAGAGATGCTCAAATTTTAGTCGCCGATAGTATCAGAAGTCGGCTAAATTACGAGTCTGCCCAGGTGAGTATGCAAAGAATAGCCAGGGATATCGGAGCTATATCCTTTGAAAATGAGCAATCAGAGATTAGCTCAGATGATACTCAGTTATTAGACCGTGTTGGCCAAATTTTACAGCAACAGCCCAGTTTAAATCTAGAAATGATCGTCAACCAGGAAGCAGAGGAGTTAGCAGAAATTGTCCCAGCGCGAGAGCAAGCCATTACAGAATATCTGGAATCACGGTGGCAAATTAGTAGCGATGATCGCATCAATTGGCAAACAGGAACAGAATCTCAACGTAGTGCAGTTCTCAAATTTACGGTAGAATCACGGATAAATCCACCATTAACAACTCTGCCCAAATCGCCCTAATTCCATCCAGAAAGAACAGCCAAAACCTCGGTTAAAACTGATTTTTTCCGTTTAAATTGATGAATAAGCCGTAATTTTAGTTATGCCTAAGACTCGTTTTATCAGTTTCTTTCGCCACCTCAATGGGCGCACCCTTAAAAAGACTTTTGCTAGGACAAGCGAAAGGCGACTGTTAGGATTTGGCTCGGAAATTGCCTTCAATGCCATGTTATCGTTGTTTCCGGCGATTCTCGCCCTGCTAACAGCTATCGGCTTATTTGAAGAATCCTTGCAAGAGACCTTTAAAGGTCTTGCAGCTCAACTGAGTCAAGTCGCACCCAAAGAAGTCCTAGATTTAGTCCGTGATTTTACCACTAGAGAAATTACTCAATCCAGAAACGGTGGGTTGTTTTCTCTCAGCTTTTTGCTCGCAATTTGGACTGCTTCCGGGGCCATAAGTACTGCAATGGCTGCCTTCGATCAAATTCATCAAATTCCCTCGGAAGAACAGCGCCCTTTTTGGAAAGCCAAACTTGTCTCACTAGGATTAACAATCGCGACGATCTTATTGTTTGTCTTCGCGTCTTTCCTCGTGTTTATCAGCGACTTACTCTTAGAAAGGGTAGTAAATGAAAGTAGTTCTTTAATTTTCGTACTGCATCTTTGGCAACTGTTACGCTGGCCTTTGGCACTGGGTATAATTGCCACTGCCTTTAGCTTTGTCTATCGCTATGGTCCCAGCGTCTGGAAATCAGGTACACCAATGATGCCAGGTGCTATATCAGCAGCTGTTTTTTGGGCAATTTTGTCGGCCTTATTTCGGACTTATGTCGCGAATTACGGCAACTATAACAAAGTTTATGGTGCTGTTGGTGCTGTGATAGTTTTAATGCTGTGGCTGTGGATGAGTTCGGCGGTGATGCTCATCGGCGACCAATTGAATGTGACTGTCGGTGAACAGATGCAGTCCAAATCAAATTCAAATTTATTGGACAACCAATCAGAAAATTAATACATTGGTAAGGTATTTCATATTACCTCAAATCAGCGATCGCCTTCATGCCTGATTCTTATCAACGGGTTTCCTATATTCATTCTGACGCTCAAGTACAGACATTTAAACGCCTGCGTCAGCTTAGTCGCATCCTCGATAAAGTTGTGACTGTTCCCGGAACACCGATTCGCATTGGTATAGATCCGCTAATCGGATTTATACCTATTGGTGGCGATGTTTTGGGAATTATCCTAGCTAGCTACATTGTGATAGAAGCCGCTAGACTAGGTGTACCTCAAGCCACTTTACGCAAAATGGTCTTGAATGTGGTCATTGATGGCTTGGTAGGCAGTGTCCCAGTCATCGGAGACTTATTTGATTTCGTTTGGACAGCCAATGAGTATAATATCAAACTATTAGAAGAACATTTACAGTTCCCCCTGAGAAACAAACTATAGATCCTGAATTTATCTGGACAGTTTTGGCAAAATTATTTTAACTTGCCATTGTCTTAATAGCATTCTCGTGATACTAATTAGAATGCCTTAAACAAGTTACGAACAAAGGAATGAAAGATTGGTGGCAGGCTACGTTTCCTCAAGGAAGGCAAAGTCTAATTATTACTGATGCCCAGGGTTATCCTGTAGAAATTGCTTATGGTGAAATCGGCACAGGTAAACCCTTAGTTTTATTACATGGGATAGGTAGCTGGAGCTACAATTGGCGGCACAACATCGCTCCATTATCTCAATATTTTCGGGTAATTTGCTTTGATGCCAAAGGCTATGGGTTTTCGGAAAAAGCTGAGTTACGTAGAGAACAAAATGGGCATCAAGTTATTGAATTAGAACGCATTCTTCAACTATTATGTGATCAACCTGCTATCATTGTCGCCGAATCTTTAGGGGGGTTAGTAGCCCTGGGTTTAGCTGAACAAAATCCCCAATTAATAGCGCGTTTAATAGTGATAAATGTCCCGGTTTTCACCGAAAGCTTACCCCATTGGGCAATGTGGATACTGGCTAAAACTCCCCTGGAAATCTTACACACAATTGATTCTTGGCGTTTAGCATATCTATTTGCACCTCTAGTCAGAGAAATTATGGGCATAGAAAGGCGTAGAGTCCTGTTTGACCCATCAATTCTGACACCCGAAGATGTCTATTGGATAACTTATCCATTTATTGAGCTACCTGGGACTATTGTCAAAGTCGCTGAAGAGTTACAAATAGCCGCCCAGGAAATAGAGAATTGGCAAGTCAATAAACCTAATATGCTCAGTAAAATTCAAAATAATCTCGGTGCTATTAAGTGTCCCACACTAATTATGTGGGGAGATCAAGATAGTTGGTTCCCCGCCAGTCATGGGGAAAAGTTACATCAACGCATCCCCCTATCTCAATTAAAAATTATAGATAACTGTTTTCATGATGCTTCAGCTGGTTCATCTGAGGTCGTAAATGCAGCTATTTTGGAGTTTTTGCAGAAGACCAATTTTTTATAGCCGTAGCCAAGGAGGTTAAGACATAAACGGATAATCAAACTTAGACACCAAGAGGGTTTTAACCCACTCCCCACTCCCTACTCCCTACTCCCCAGCTATAAAAAAAAAGAGTGAGAGGAGGCATACCAAGCGCCTTTAATCTCTCACTCTGGCATTTGCCACTGTAGTGTCCAGGAATATGTACAGGCGCTGCCCTTTATTTAGGGGGCTAATGTGTATATCTCTGACAATGCCCATACACATTTAATATTCCTGGTGCGACAAATACCAAGCCTAATTATTAAAACTGTGATTAAGTGATTACGGTAAATTGCTTATTCATGCTCTCCGTTAACAAAATCCGTTCTGTTTTTTGTCTTCTACAATTTAACTCAGTTAATCTCATGATGGTTGCCATTTTGGCAGGTTTTGAGATTTTTCTCATGACTCGTTGATTCAGCGTTTGATATTCTCTCAACCTCCCTCCAAATACCCTGGCTTTACCCTCTGAGTAAATCTTTACTTCTCCTGACTAGTGAGGTTCAAGATCAATATTTCTGTAAAATTGTAGACAAAGAATTTTGTTTCCGAATATCCATGAACTCTGCCAAAGTTTCTTTCCTTTTATCTAATGGATGTCTATGTTGTGATGGTAGAATCGTCACCAGAGACTGTGATTTCCCTCGTCTTGGCATCATCGGCTTCCGTGGTAGCACTGGGACAAAAACTGGCGGACTCTTTAAAGTCGTTGGTTCGGATCTTGGGCGATAATCTGGGGTTAAGGGTCTTGGTCTTGAGGTGCGGACTTTGATGAGTTTCCGGACTTGTTGACCCTGGTGAGGACCATTGACTAGCCGAAAAACTATGAAGCAACCACTGGCACAACTGAGGGCGATCGCCAATACCAACCATAAAGGTGTAGGATTGCTCTTCTCAGAGGTTGTTGTGATTGGTTGTGCAACTACGGCAGGGATTTCTTCTAGTTCTACGTTATCTGCACTACCAGCGTAACCCAAGCTATACAAAGCTAAGGCCGCAGTTCCGAGCAGCATTGTGAATAACCCAGCGAATAATAACCCTGGATGACGTGTCAGCACATAGAGAAAAATGTTAGAACTACCGACTAATCCCGATTTATTCTTGATTTGCCTTCTGACTGGCTTTGGCTTAACTTGTACGCTCTGAATATGTTCCATGATGACTTTCAGATTGATCCCCTCTAGTAAATGATTGTACTGGAGGAGTCAGCATCAGGTATCCGTAGCCGGATCGAGGAATTTAGTAGCTTTTTTTTGGAAATATAGGCTACCAAATCCCGGATTTTTGCTAAAATTAGGGGTTTTCGTGAATTGTTAATTTCGTTATGACTTCGATTCGTGACCAGAATATCTTTCTAGAGCTAATTGAATTAACCGATCTACTAATTCCGGAAAGGGTATGCCACTATACGCCCAGAGTTGGGGATACATACTAGTAGCAGTAAAGCCTGGGAAGGTGTTGATTTCGTTAATCAATACTTCTCCGGTAGCTTCTACATAGAAAAAGTCTACCCTTGCTAACCCCGCAGCGTCAACAGCTGCAAAGGCTTGTAATGCCATCTCTTGGATGTGGCGGCTGACTGCATCTGGGAGGGCTGCTGGAATCAGTAAATCTGCTTGACCTGCTGTATATTTAGTTTCATAATCATAGAAATCACTATCGAAGGTAATCTCTCCTACGGTAGAGGCTTTGGTTTGATCATTACCTAATACGGCACATTCTACTTCTCTCGCAACTACGCCTGCTTCGACGATGATCCGTCTGTCGTAAGTAGCAGCATTATCTAGGGCGGCTTCTAACTCTTGACGCGATCGCACTTTGGCAATACCCACTGATGAACCTAAGTTAGCAGGTTTGACAAAACAGGGATAGTCCAAAGCGGCTTCAATTTCATCGCAGAGTTTGGGAAATATACAAGGATTTGACCAAACTTGCGCTCTGGTTAAGGCTTTGTATTTTACCTGGGGTAATCCGGCTTGCTCAAAGGCCATTTTCATGGCAATCTTATCCATACCCAACGCTGAACCTAATACCCCAGAACCGACAAAGGGGATTTGCATTAATGTCAGTAATCCCTGAATCGTACCGTCTTCACCGTTGGGGCCGTGCAGAATGGGAAACCACACATCCACTTGTGTGACTTGATCAGGTAATTTCCAGGGACTCAGGTTTTGGGCTTCTATGTGGGGAATACCAGAGTCTAGAATCTGTTGGGGTATTTCTCCGGCTAACCAGCATCCGTCTTTCTGGATGTAAAAAGGCAGGATTTCGTACTTATTAGCATTTTCCTCTGCACTTAAGGCTTTAGCGATCGCTCTTGCTGAACTAATTGAAACTTCATGTTCCCCGGAACGACCCCCAAACAGCAGTCCCACCCGCAGTTTAGTCATTTTTAGTACCTTTTTCTGTTCTCTGGCAGATAGCGTATCATAACCTGCTCTGGTTGCTATATTTTTTTGTCATGACTAGAAATCTGGTTGGGGTAGGTTGGAAAGTTTTGTAAATATCAGTCCTAAATCATTTGTGAATTTCTGTCTTTCTTCTCTTGGCGCTCTTCTCCCAAGGGGAGACGCTACGCGAAGGCGACTTCTCCCAAAGGGAGAGGCTAGCGCCAAGGCGGTTCGATAATCAATCACAACATAATACGCCGAATTATTTCAATTTAAATTCATCAAATTTCACTACATCTGAATCGGGTTGACTGGTATCAAAATAATAGCTGGTTACTATTCCTTTGCCTGTGTCAAAGATGCTAAAAACAGTAATGTCGTTACTAGCTATATAAGGAAGCGGTTGATTATCTTCGCCTAACAAAGGTGCAATTGTCGGAATGACTGGTTTCAACCCGTAAGGATCACCCAGTGCAACATAATCTTCTTTATATCCAATTGGTATTTCTCGTTTTTTGTCCCCCCAAGCCGCACCATAAGAGTTACCCACATTTGATGTTTCGAGAAAGTGCATTCCACTAGGACTAACAAAGCGGTTCCATAAATGGGAATGTCCATACAATACGAATTGCACCTCAGCCGCTTCTAGTAAGGGGACAACATCACGATTAATGTAATCTGCGTTTTTGGGATATTCGTAACGAACTGCGGTGATTTTACCGTTTTGATCACGTTCAATTATTTGGACTGGATTAGTATAGGCTGGAACGATATTATCACCCAGAGTATGGGGGGGATGATGGAACATCACAACTTTGTATTTGGCTTGTTTAAATTCTGGACTTTTCAGTTCTGCTTCTAACCAATTATATTGCTGACTACCTTTAGTAATTGATTCAAAAATTAACTGTCCATAACCCCAATTTTCTGGATGTTCTAAATCCTGTGCTGCTTCTTTATATCTACCTTTATATGCTGTATTTAAGTTAGGAGTCCGCCACGTATTGGTAATGTAAAGTACCACCAAACGCACATCGCCAAAGCTAACTGCATAATACTTTTTTCCACCTGTTTTACTTTGGGGTAAGCTGAAAATTTCTTCGTATGTATGTGTATTAAAAGAATTATCTATTAAAGATTTCCCACTATATAATCTTTGAGCAACTTCACGGGGAATGGGATCATTAAATTCATCGTTTAAACTGTTTGTTCTTCCCAACCGCCCCATCACCTCATGATTACCAATGGCTGTAAACATGGGGGCGTGTTGAATGATTTCACCGCCTGTATAGGTTGTTTTTACGCCATTGTCTGACATTTCATAGTTAGCACGACCTTGCAACGCCGGAAATAATGCACCACCCCGACTATCATCAAACCATTCCGAGGCGCGATCGCTCACATTAATTAAATCACCAGCGAACCACACCCCATCAACTTGTCCCACAGTTTCCACGACCTTTTGCAGATTTGCGGCTGTCATCGGTTTTAACTGATGGTCTGAAGTCAGTAGAATCTTCAGTGCTTGTCCTGGTTTTGGGGTCGGTGCGAGGGTAAAAACATTGCTGCTGACACTTGCGCCATCTTCGCGCCTACTCATCACACGATAGGGAACACGCACACCAGGCGTTAACCCAGTCACCTCGGCTTCGTGTCGCCAAATCTCACGTTGAACAGGTTGATTTATCGTTTGATTTGCTACTTTTGATTGCTGGTCTTCTCGTGTGCGGCTGAGTTTAGTGGTTCTAGCCAAGCTTGATTTATCCAGATTTTCCCCGTAGGTAACTACGTGTTTATTACCAGAAAACTCTGTAAACCAAACTACTTGCACAGAGTTTGCAGTTGGTAGTTGCAAAAATGGGTCTGTCAGCAGATGCGGTGCTGATATCATAGTTGTTTGCCCAAATGAACGCACGTTTACCAGGGTAAGGCATAGAACAAAGAAAATTATAAACGTTAGCCGTTTGGTTTTCGCCATAATTACCCGGAGAATTGCAGGCTTTTGGCATTATACATGGGCAAGTTTAAAGGGTGGTTAAGTTAATAGTCCTAATCTGTAGATGGGTGCTGATGGAATGTGACTATAGAGACAATACCTGATATTTTTAAAAACCCGTTTTGGGTTTATCCTATCTTAGGTTTTAAGATGAAACAGACTAACTGTCATTGAGATCGAATACACATCGCCCAGCAAAGGCCAGATCAAGTGCCTAAATCAGTTTACAGCGAGGAATATAATCGGTTTCGCCAGATGCTGATTGAAGTTCGCAAAGCAGCAAATTTCACTCAAGCAGAGTTGTCAGCTAAGTTAAAGCGTCCGCAATCTTATGTATCAAAATATGAACGTGGGGAGCGTCGTCTTGACTTAATTGAATTTTTGGAAATCGTTCAAGTGCTGGAAATAGATCCACTTGCTTTTATTGAAGAACTGCTGAAAACCCAAAAGGAGAATTAATTATAATTATTCAATATATTGACTTTAATGCAGCAGATAAAATCATTAATACCCAATACAAAAACGAATGGTATGAAGTTAGCACAATCCTTACTGCAATGCCTCTGCATATCAAAGCTTCAGATCAAGCAGGAATTCAGGGTAATCCAATATTCGACCCAGTAGGTACTAACGAATACATTAAAACTGCTTTTATTAATCGTGGCTGGCAATCAAATATCCCTATTCCAGCACCCTTTAGATTTTTGGGTACAGACATTGATTTTGCTAAAGCTGGCATTGTCATTGAAATCCAGTTTTCTAACTATCCTTTCTTACTCAATAATACTTTACGTTCAGAATTGTTCTTTAAATCTAAAACTGAATTTGCTGGATATCAAACTAATTTGGTAATTTTAGTGACAAAAGCTCTCATGTTTCCTGCTTCAAATAGCACTCTTTATTACGAGCAAGCTGTTAATCAATTAACAGCATTGGCGGAAAACAAAGTTTTTGATGTACCAATTCGACTGGTGGGATTATTTGAACAATCAAATACAACAGTACCTGTCGTTTGGACTGAGTATTTATCAAAAAGATACTCTAGAAATGTCAATACTAGAGTTAGTGGTCAATGCCAAATACTTGCAGGAAGATCAAACCGCAGTCGTTGCATACTTCGCTTATTGTAAAAATAAACATATTAACTCCATAACCTCAGTTGAATTTGTTCGCCTTGTTCTATTGGTTTGGCTGTTTGATTTGGCGGAGATGTCTTCTTTCCATTCCCATTTAGTTTGGGATCTACAGGAATTTCTTCACCTCGCAAACTAGCGCTAAAAGCAGCTTCTTCATACAGTAATCTCTCTTCCATTTCTTGCAGGTGATACTCTTCTGGATAAATTTTTGCTTTGCTGCGTTCTGAAGCTTTATTTCCTATTTGCAAATCAAATTTAAATTTCTCGATAGATTGACCAGTTTTTTCAACGTAATCGCGCAATGTTTTTAAATTGGGAAAATATCCGTTTTCATCAGGTTCACCACTGAGACGACGTAGGGCAACTTGATGATATTTTGGTTCAATTTCTGTTCCTATAAAATGGCGTTCATAATCTCTAGCAACAACTGCTACAGTACCAGTACCCATATAAGGATCTAAGACAATATCATTTTTTTCAGTTGTAGCTAAGATAATTCTGGCTATTAAATCTTCTGGAAACTGGCAAGGGTGGACAGTCTGTTCTTCGTGATTATGCTTGACATTCCGAAATATCCAAATATCGCCAGGATTTTTACCATCTGGATTACATGAAAGTTCGCCTTTACGATTTCCTCGAAAATGCTTTTTATTTTGATACTTTTGGGGAACTCTAATAGCGTCTAAATTAAATTTATAACTATCAGATTTAGTAAACCAGAGAATAGTTTCATGTCTACACGAAAACTTTTTTTTAGCGTGTAGTCCATGCTGTCTAGCCCAGATAATGCGATTACGAGGAATTAATCCACAAGATTCTAGAATAGGAAAAAACCGAATATCTAAAGGAATCAACATCCCTTTATCAGCAAAAGCTCCTATTTGCCAAAATAACGAGCCGGACTTTTTGAGAATGCGGCTACATTCGCTTAATACGGCTGTTTGTTCTTGTAAATAAATATCAAGGGCTTGCTTAGATTCGTATTCTTTACCCAGATTATAGGGTGGTGAAGATACGATTAAATCGACACAATCATCTGGCAACTTATGCAGGATTTCCAAGCTATCTTGTAATATAATTTGGTCTACAGGTATATTCTCGTGTTTAATCTTCACCTTTGTATTGACCTCAGAATTAAGGCTAAAAATATATAATAACCTAGTTTAGGTTATTATTAGTGTTAAATTATTTATTTAAAATTTCTTCAATCTCCTCATCAGTAAAACCAAATTGCCGAAAAATCCGTTGCTACACCTTTCCTTAATCACTCAGTTGCTTTGATAGAGTTCAAATTATTCCTTTTCCAATCTATCAAAAGGATTAAGTAATTTTAATTCATTAATCCAACGGAAATCATCTGTATTTCTGGTAACAACAGTTAAATCATAAACTAATGCTGTGCCTGCAATAATAGCATCCCCTAAAGACATTTTTCTAATTTGTTTTAGTCTCACAGCTTGCTCAATTACTGCTTGAGAAACTGGTAAGATTTGAGAAGCATTAAAAAATTCTTCAAAATAGGTTTTATCTTCATCATTTAGCTGATGATAACCCAATACTTCCATATAAGAAAGAGCAGATACATAAGGAAAATTTTATGCAATAAATTCCCTTAAAAACTCATTTTCTACTTGTGCTGCATAGATAATAATATTGCTATCAAGTAACATCATTTAATCACGATTAGGAAGAGAGCGATCTTGACGAATTTCTTGTTGCCATTTCTGCAGATCAATTTCAGCAAAAATATTCTTTTTTGAGATTTTCTTTAACGCTTCTGCCATTTTTTTACCATGAGATTTTGTTTTAGCTGTTGCTGTTTCTTCTAATAAAGTAATATGCACCTTTATTGAACTATCTAATTCTATTTCAGGAGTTTCATCAATCCATTGAATAGAATTATTTTTCAAAATAGCATTAAAAGTTTTTAACATGATCTTGTTTACCTTTTAATAATTGACAACCATCAAGATAGTAACATCTTTTTTACATCAGCTAAAGATAGTGTTACAGTATCTTTTTCTTCTTCCTTAGCATCCCGCAAATCCCTTAAATCTTCTAAATCTTCTAACAATTGCTTAATCTTTAAAAACCCCTCATAAGGTAAAACTGCAAATTGTTTTTCACCATTTTTTGTTAAAAATTCCGGATGTAATTCAATCATTTTGTAACTTCCTTTTATTCATAAGCTTTACTGCGGTGCTTGACCCTATATATAATGATAGTCTGTTCTGCTAATTCAAACAAAACTCGATAATCACCTACTCTTAAACGATATTCGGGGGTAAAATTTGTTAAGCGTTTTACATCTCCCTGTAAATCATATTGCATTGCTTCAAGTTTATTGATAATGCGTTCTCTGTCATTTACAGGAATTTTCTATAAATCTTTAATTGCTTTGGGTTTAAATTCTATTTGGTACTGCACATATTTTCACCTGTTTAAGTTTATTTCAGGTGAGTCTATCCAGACCCACCCTACTATATTATCTACTTCGTCACAGCCGGCGGCATACCTAAAAGATCCTCAAGTTTGGGCATATCTTCCAAAGCAATTACGCGCCCTTCATTCTCAAAACCGGCGATTTGATCAAAGTTCAAATACTGATACAAATCATCAGCAAAAGGATGAATCTTTTCTGCCACAATATCCAAGTATTCCTGCACTGTGGGAATGCGTCCCAGCAACGCACAAACTGCGGCTAATTCTGCCGAACCAAGGTAAACTCGCGCATTTTTACCCATGCGATTGTTGAAGTTACGCGTTGAGGTAGAAAACACAGTTGTACCATCTTCAACTCGCGCCTGATTACCCATACATAAGCTACATCCAGGCATTTCTGTACGCGCATTCGCAGCTTCAAAGATGTTATACACACCTTCGGCTTTTAATTGGTGTTCATCCATGCGGGTGGGGGGACAAATCCACAACCTGGCTTTAACTGCACCAGCACCTTCTAATACTTTACCAGTGGCTCGATAATGACCGATATTGGTCATACAAGAACCTACAAATACTTCTTGTACTGGGTCATTAGCAACTTCTGATAATAATTTGACATTATCAGGGTCATTAGGTGCAGCTACAATTGGTTCTGTGATTTCGTTCAAATCAATTTCAATGATTTCTGCATATTCCGCATCTGCATCAGCTTCCATTAGGGTGGGGTTGGCTAACCATTCTTCCATTTTCGCCACCCGGCGCATAATGGTACGTGCATCTGTGTAACCCCTAGCTACCATGTTCTTTAACAGACTGACATTGGAACGCAGATATTCAGAAACTGTCTCTACACTCAGCTTAATTGTACAACCTGCACAAGAACGTTCTGCGGAAGCGTCGGTAAGTTCAAAGGCTTGTTCGACTTTCAAATCTGGTAAACCTTCCAATTCCAGAATTCGCCCTGAGTAGATATTTTTCTTATTCTGCTTATCTACTGTCAGCAAACCTTTTTGAATGGCGACGTAAGGAATGGCGTTGACAATATCTCGTAAGGTGATACCGGGTTGCAATTCACCTTTGAATCGTACTAATACTGATTCTGGCATATCTAAGGGCATGACACCCAATGCACCGGCAAAGGCTACTAACCCAGAACCTGCGGGGAAGGATATACCCAAGGGGAAGCGGGTATGGGAGTCGCCACCTGTTCCCACGGTATCGGGTAACAGCATCCGGTTTAACCAAGAGTGAATGATACCATCTCCGGGACGTAAGGCGACACCTGCCCGTTGGGCAAAGAAATCTGGGAGTTCTTGGTGAGTTTTAATGTCTACCGGTTTGGGATATGCGGCTGTGTGACAGAAACTCTGCATTACTAAGTCTGCACTGAAACCCAGACAAGCGAGTTCTTTTAATTCGTCGCGGGTCATGGGGCCAGTGGTATCCTGAGAACCAATGGTAGTCATTAGGGGTTCGCATGATGTCCCCGGACGAACACCGGCTAAACCGCAAGCTTTACCGACCATTTTCTGGGCGAGGGTGTAACCTTTGCCTGTATCGTTGGGTTGTTGAGGACGAATAAATAAGCTGCTGGCTTCTAAACCCAATGCTTCGCGGGTTTTGTCGGTGAGGGTACGTCCAATTAATAGGGGAATGCGTCCACCAGCGCGGACTTCATCAAAAATGGTTTCGGGTTTGAGGGTGAAGGTGGAAATGATTTCGCCGACTTCGTTGGTGATTTCGCCTTTGTAAGGATGGATGGTAATTACCATACCGGTTTCTAAGTTGCTGACATCGCATTCAATGGGCAAAGCACCGGCATCTTCGGCAGTGTTGAAGAAAATTGGCGCGATCGCACTACCTAAAATATAACCCCCAGCGCGTTTGTTTGGTACATAGGGAATATCATTTCCTAAATGCCACAATACTGAGTTAATGGCAGATTTGCGCGAGGAACCAGTACCGACAACATCACCGACGTAAGCTAGTGGATGTCCTTTTTGCTTTAACTGGGCAATGGTTTCTAAACTTCCCGGTTGCCGTGACTCTAGCATGGCTAAGGCGTGTAAGGGAATATCCGGGCGGGTTGTGGCGTGGGTCGCTGGGGATAAGTCATCGGTGTTGGTTTCCCCAGGGACTTTAAACACTGTGACGGTAATGGCTTCTGGTACTGTGGGGCGAATAGTAAACCATTCAGCATTTGCCCAAGAGTCAACCACTCGCTTGGCGAAAGGATTTGTTTGGGATAATTCCAAAACATCATGAAAAGCATCATACACCAAAAGAATTTTACTCAGGGAGGCTGCGGCGTAAGCGGCGATGGGTTCTCTACCTTCACCCCCCATGACTAAAGGTGTTTCTCCCTCTTTTGATTCTCCAGTAGAAACTTGCAGTAAATCAATGAGAGATTGAACGTTGTAGCCGCCTACCATTGTTCCCAGTAATTCTACTGCGGCGATGGGAGAAACTAAAGGACTGGTAATTTCGCTTTTAGCAATGGCTGTGAGAAATCCGGCTTTCACATAAGCTGCTTCATCTACTCCGGGGGGGACGCGATCGCACAATAAATGTAATAATGTATCTTCTTCACCCTCTGGTGGATTTTGCAGCAATTCGCACAGTTCTGAGGTTTGCTTCGCATCCAATGGTAAAGGGGGAATACCGAGTTGGGCGCGTTCCGCAACATGATGACGGTATTGTTCTAGCATTTTTGTCTTCTCCATTGGGATCTTCTCCCCTTAATTATGAAATATTTTTCGGCAAAATTTGGCTATAAAAGTTTACCTTAGTCTTATCGCTGAAAGTCTTACTGATAATCAATTTTTGGCAATTTTAGTCTATACTTTCAGTATAGTCTTTCTCAATCAAATATATTTGAACTTTGATAGGCTACGAGCAAACCCGTTTTTATTTTGTTCATTTAATTTCGTTGTCTGGTGAGTCTATTTATCAGATAAAATAATTAATTTGTCCGTTGCATCACCTTTTTTTATATGTCCAACACTTACACCGTTGAAATTAACCACCAAGGCCAAATTTATACTTTACAAGTTCCTGAAGATGAAACAATCTTATCAGTGGCTGAAACTGCTGGTCTAGGTTTTCCCAATTCTTGTAATGCAGGAGTTTGTACAACTTGCGCTGGTCTAATTACTGAGGGAACCGTAGACCAAAGTGATTGTATGGGCGTTAGTTCAGAACTCCAAAAACAAGGTTATGCTTTGCTTTGTGTTTCTTATCCCCGTTCTGATTTGAAAATTGAGACGGAAAAGGAAGATATCGTTTATCAATTGCAGTTTGGTAAAGGCTAATAATCAATGAACAGTTATCAGTTGTCAATAATTATAAGTTATTTGATGACTGGTAACTGATGAGAAAGATGAACGAACCGCCAAGTCGCCAAGTTCGCCAAGTGTAGGAGTGATTTATAACTGTTAAATTAAGTTATTCTAGAAACTGGAAATATAAAGGACTTACCGCCATGACAACTCATTTTATTACCGCAGAAGTTGATTTGCAAGAGACTCCAACTGAGTTGGAAAAAGCAATTGAAGCTGAATTGCAAAAGCAAGGCGAACCTCTTCGTTGGGCGATTACTTCTGTGGATGAAGCACAGCAAAAGGTTGGTGTTGAAGCTGTTGTGACTACAGAAGCTTCTGATTAATAACTAATGAGTAATGAGTGAGACTTTTCTGCACTCATTACTCACTATTTCAAATGAATTCATCAAAATCTTCTGCATAAGTTACTCTAATTGAATCTGTGTGAGGATAAAAAACTGTTTTCATTAATGATTCACAAAGTGTTATTTTGTAGTCATCAAATCCATTACCTCTAAATAAGTGAATCCTGGGAATTAGTTGCTTATTTACTGAAGTAGGATATTCTGAAAAGTAGTACCAGTAAGCAAAGACTGGTCCCACAGCGTGTTTCCAGTTTTTGATATCTTTTACTTCAATCACTTCTTTATCTGTGATTAAGTCTGCTCTTCCTACTAATAAACATGATTCATAATCAATAATAGGTACTTCTCTATCACCTCCTTCAATTTCCCACAAAGCTAATACACATTTCTTTTCTTCCTCACTTTTTTCTTCCTGCTTGTATTCTTGTTCTGCTTTGAGTGTTTGTTCTAACTGGTTAAGTTGTTCAGGTTTTAAAGTAGAAAATAAAGGATTTGAGGGAGGCTTTTGTAAAATATTTTTGACAATTTGTGAGAATTCTTCAAACTCATAATTATCGAATTCTTCAAAAATATCTCTTACTGTTTTGTATGGCGGTTTTTTATAACCTTGTCTTTTATTCGGCAATAATGGATCAAACTTATCACGGCACTGTTTTATTGATGCTTCTGCATAACCTAACGCCTGAGAAACTTGACTAGATGCTTCTGTCAAATTATTGTACCCTAGCTCTGTAAAGGCACGTTGATTAAATTTAGCCAGATATAAGGCAGTAATATAGAATTCTCTCTTGTTTTTTTTCTCTTTCATACTTTTACTTATGGAAACCCTGGGATTGTTATTTTCTTAGAGTTCCCTTTTCATAGCATCAACAAACGTAAGTTTTTATCTCATTACCCAAAAGAGAATTATGCAACGTCCTTATACGGCTATTTTAATTATACCTACTGGGGTGGGGGCGGCGATTGGCGGTTATGCGGGTGATGCTTTGCCTGTAGCTAGAGTTATATCACAGGTGTGCGATCGCCTAATTACTCACCCCAATGTCCTCAATGGTGCAAGTTTGTATTGGAACCTCCCTAACACGCTGTATGTGGAAGGTTACGGACTGGACAAATTCGCCTCTGGATGCTGGGGTTTACGCCCGGTGCGGAATAATAAAATCGGGTTGCTTTTAGACCAAGGTATTGAACCAGAATTACAACTGCGACACCTCCAAGCAGCCGACGCAGCCAGGGCTACCCTGGGTTTAACTCTCACAGATTATGTAGTTACTGATGCACCTTTAAACGTAGAATTACGCACATCAGCATCAGGGGCTAGTTGGGGAACAATTGGCAACCCTGACAGTTTACTCAGGGCGGCGGAAATATTAATTAACAAAGCCGGGGCGGATGCGATCGCAGTTGTCGCCCGTTTCCCCGATAATATGGATGAACAAGCAGTACAAAACTATCGTCAAGGCCAAGGTGTAGACCCTTTAGCGGGTGCAGAAGCCGTAATTAGCCATTTAATCGTCCGCACCTTCAAAATTCCCTGCGCCCATGCTCCAGCCTTAGCCAGCGCCCCCCCAGAACCGAATTTATCGCCTCGTTCGGCTGCGGAAGAATTAGGTTATACTTTTTTACCATGTGTGCTTGTGGGTTTGAGTCGCGCCCCACAATTTATTATAGAAAAACACTCAATGACAGCTTTAGCAGATGATATTTGGGCGGATCAAGTGGATTGTGCGATCGCACCTGCAAATGCTTGTGGTAGTAGTGCCTTAATGAGTTTAAACCAAAGGCGATGCCAAATTATCACTGTGGCAGAAAATAAAACTCTCATCCAGGTTCCCGCCGAAGCTTTAGGAATCACATCGATACGGGTAAACTCATATTTAGAGGCAGTAGGTGTATTAGTAGCCCACAAAGCTGGGATAAATCCCGCCGCCCTCAGTCCGAAAATATCCTCATTAAAGCCAGTTATTATGTAATTTGTTTCCCCACTCCCCAGAAGAAGCAGGGGCGCACCGGAGCAGGGAGCAAGGGGGAGTAAGAAATTATTTTAAACTTCCGGTTACTTAGCAACCATTCTTCTTCTCCCCTGCCCCCTGCCCC